>JAADGW010000059.1 GCA_013152145.1 Deltaproteobacteria bacterium | reverse complement strand
CGATCGCAATGGATAAGGAACTGCGCTTCGCAATCCGTGAAGGTGGCCGTACTGTCGGTGCCGGCGTGGTCAGCGAAGTCGTCGAGTAATAAGCAACATTTTGTGAGACACCCCCCTTCGGCTGCGGTCGGAGGGGACTCTTGAGGTAAGCGCTATGCGTGATATTGTCACCCTCGCCTGTACTGAGTGCAAGCAGCGGAACTATACCACCACGAAAAATAAGAGAAATACTCCGGACAAACTGGAGTTTAGTAAATACTGTCGCTTTTGTCGCAAGCATACCCCGCACAAGGAAACCAAGTAAGCGGTAACCTGCGCGCAAGTAATTTTGCAGGCCAGTAGCTCTAACGGCTAGAGCACCGGATTCCAAATCCGGGTGTTGGGGGTTCGAATCCCTCCTGGCCTGCCAGACTTAGTGAACTGCATCTCTAACGGGGGCCGAGGGATCGATGATTGGAAAAACAAGCGAGTTTCTTGCCAACGTCAAAATGGAACTGAAGAAGGTTACCTGGCCAACCAAGAAGGATACCTACGCTTCAACCATGGTTGTGATTGTTCTGGTTCTGATTTCTGCGGTCTACCTGGGTGGTGTCGACATAGTCCTCTCGCGCCTGCTCCGTATGGTTCTCGGTTGAGGAGAAAGAGGTTTACACCATGTCGATGAAATGGTACGGCGTGCATACCTATTCCGGGTATGAGAACAAGGTTAAGCTCAACCTCGAGGAGCGGATTCGCTCCATGGGGTTCGAGGAGTTGTTCGAAGAGGTTCTGATTCCATCGGAAACGGTGGTGGAGATGCGGAAGGGCGAGCGTAAGACCTCGACTCGAAAGTTTTTCCCCGGCTATATCCTGGTGCGGATGGAATTGAATGACGAAACCTGGCATGTGGTGACCGGTACCTCGAAGGTGACCGGCTTCGTCGGCGGTGGACAGCATCCGCCCGCAATTCCTGACGAAGAAGTGACCAAGATCACTAACCGGATGGAAGAGGGTGTCGAGAAACCGAAACCGAAGGTCGAGTTTGAAATCGGTGAGACGGTCCGGGTTGTTGACGGCCCCTTCCTCAACTTCACCGGTCTGGTTGAGGATGTCCGCCCCGACCGCGGGACATTGAAGGTTATGGTCAGTATCTTCGGCCGGGTGACCCCGGTTGAACTTGAATTTATACAAGTTGAAAAAACCAGCTGATCGCTGGTTGAACGTTTGGTTCATTTAAGGAGTCAGTAATGGCCAAGAAAGTTGTTGGACAGATCAAACTGCAGATCCCTGCCGGTCAGGCGAATCCTTCGCCTCCGGTCGGCCCCGCGCTCGGACAGCACGGCGTCAATATTATGGAGTTCTGTAAAGCCTTCAATGCCAAGACCCAGGAGCAGGCCGGTCTGATCATTCCCGTCGTGATCACCGTCTATGCCGACCGGTCCTTCACCTACATCACCAAGACCCCGCCGGCGGCCGTGTTGCTGCTGCGTGCGGCCAAGCTGCAGAAGGGTTCCGGTGTGCCGAATAAAGAGAAAGTCGGCAAGGTGACCGAAGACCAGGTTTTGGAAATCGCTCGTCTGAAGATGCCCGACCTCAATGCCTTCTCGGAAGAGGCCGCAGTTCGGACCATCAAGGGAACCGCGCGCAGCATGGGAATTGAAATCGCCTAAAGAAGGCGGCTAGTGGAGATAGATCATGGCAACAGGTAAAAATATCAAAAAAGCGAAAGAGTCAATCGATCGTTCCCAGCTCTACGAACTTGATGAGGCACTTGAACTGCTTAAGGGCGGGGCTTTTGCCAAGTTTGATGAAACCGTCGATGTGAGTGTGCGCCTCGGTGTTGACCCACGAAAAGCCGATCAGATGATTCGTGGCGCCGTGGTGCTGCCGAACGGTCTCGGTAAGTCGGTTCGGGTACTGGTCTTCGCCAAAGGTGAAAAAGCCCAGGAAGCTGAGGCTGCCGGGGCTGATTTTGTCGGTGCTGAAGATCTGGCGGAAAAGATTCAGGGCGGCTGGTATGATTTCGATACCGCGATTGCTTCTCCCGACATGATGGGTGTTGTCGGTAAAATCGGTCGCCTGCTCGGACCACGCGGCCTGATGCCGAACCCGAAGGTCGGCACCGTGACCATGGATATCGGTCGTGCGGTTCAGGAGGCTAAATCTGGAAAGATCGAGTACCGGGTTGAAAAAGCCGGTATTATCCACGCTCCGGTCGGCAAGGTGTCCTTTGGCGTCGACAAGCTGAGAGAAAATTTTCTCTCGCTGCTGGATGTGCTGATCAAGGCCAAGCCATCAGCGGCCAAAGGGACTTATTTAAAGAAAATCTCGATCTCCAGTACGATGGGGCCCGGGATCAATCTTGATACTTCACAAATACAGGCACTGGTCAAGTAACCGCTTTGCGGTCTTGATTCAAGATACAGGCTCAAGGTCCAAGACAGCAGGTATGTTCAGCATTTAATGGCATTTGCCACCTGCCGAGGCTGATGGAAGCTGTGACGACTCCGTCGTTTTCCCTTCACCTTGACTTGAGCGGGATGACTATCCCAAGATCTTAATGAAAGGAGGAGAGACGTTGAATAGAACCGAGAAAGAACAATTTGTTCAGGAGTTGTCCGAACAACTCAAAAATACCACGGCGACTTATCTGGCTGATTATCGTGGCATCAATGTTGAGCAGGCGACGCAGTTGCGTCGTGAGCTGACTCAGGTCGGTGTCAAGTATCGAGTGGTCAAGAACAACCTGTTGAAACTGGCGGCCCGGGGAACCTCGGCCGAAGGTCTGCAGGATTTCTGTGCAGGTCCGACCGCAATCGCCCTCTCAGGCGACGATCCGATTGCTCCGGCCAAGATTCTCAGCAAGTTTGCCAAGGATATTGAGGCCTTTGAGCTGAAAGCCGGTGTGCTGAGTGGTAAGCTGCTGTCGGTCGCGGATATCACCGCCCTGGCAGCCTTGCCGAGTCGTGAAGAGCTGTTGGCCAAGGCCTTAAGCTCGATGAACGCACCGATAACCAATTTTGTCGGGACCATGGCTGCAGTTCCGCGCTCGCTGGTTCAAGTTCTTAACGCGATTGGCCAGAACAAGGCGGCTTAAGATCTGTCCTGATTTAAACAAAACGTACTGAAAACAAATATATCGGAGGAAAAGATGGCTGAAGTCACTAAAGAACAAGTGGTAGAATTTATCGAGAGCATGACCGTCCTGGAAATGGCCGAGTTCGTCAAGGAACTCGAAGAGAAGTTCGGCGTTTCCGCCGCTGCCCCCGTCGCTGTTGCCGCTGCACCCGCCGCCGAAGCGGCCGAAGAAAAGGACGAATTTGATGTCGTTCTGTCCAGTATCGGTGATAAGAAAATCAACGTTATCAAGGTGGTTCGTGCGATTACCGGCCTCGGACTCAAAGAAGCCAAGGGATTGGTTGATGACGCACCGAATACTGTTAAAGAAGCTGTGTCCAAAAATGAGGCCGAAGATATCAAGAAACAACTGGAAGAAGCCGGCGCCAGCGTGGAGCTGAAATAGAGCTTCTACTCTATAGTTTCAACTTAGCCAAGGTCGCCTTGTGTGGCCTTGGCTATTCTCGTTATCAGCCCTGGTGGCAACGCTGGGGCAAAGCTGTCTGTTGACCACCGGTCGTACCGGTGGCCGCCGATAGCTTGAATTGGCTGGTTGATACCAGTAATAACACGGCCTTAGGATGTTCAGTCCTGTGATTGCAGTCGTCAGCGGCAGGTCGCTGCGCTGCCCCGTGATCCTGAACCGAAGGAGAAATCATGGCCTATTCGTTTGCGAATAATCCGCTCCTCAGGAAGCACTTCGCAAAGGTTAGCAATATCATCGATATTCCTAACCTCATCGATATCCAAAAAACTTCCTATAAACGTTTTCTGCAGGCGGACCTTCCCTCTTCGGCTCGTAAGCCGAGTGGTCTGGAAGCGGTTTTCCGCTCTGTTTTTCCGATTCGTGACTTCAGCGACACCTGCTCCATGGAATATGTTTCCTATGGCTTGGGGACGCCTAAATATGATGTTGAGGAGTGTCACCAGCGTGGCATGACTTACGCGGCGCCGATTAAAGTCAAGGTGCGCCTGGTGACCTGGGATGTGGATAAAGAATCCGGTACCCAGTCGATCCGCGACATCAAGGAGCAGGAAGTCTATTTCGGCGAGATCCCGTTGATGACGGAAAACGGCACCTTTATCATCAATGGTACCGAGCGGGTTATTGTCAGTCAGCTGCACCGATCTCCCGGGGTTTTCTTCTCTCACGACAAAGGGAAAAGTCACTCGAGCGGCAAAATACTCTTCAATGCCCGGGTTATCCCTTATCGCGGATCATGGCTGGATTTCGATTTTGATCATAAGGACCTGCTCTGGGTTCGAATTGACCGTCGTCGTAAACTGCCGGCAACCGTATTGCTCAAAGCGCTTGGCTACACCACTGAAGAACTGCTCAATCATTATTATGAGATTGAGGAGATCAAGTGGGACGGCAAGGAGTATCGCAAGACAATCAATTACGATCTGCTCAGCGGTCAGCGGGCCGGTTGCGATGTTGTTTCCGCCAGTGGTGAAGTCCTGGTCAAGGCAAACCGCAAGTTCACCCGCGCCGCCATGCGCAAGATGAAAGAAGAAGGTGTCGAGTCGATTCCTCTGGTCGCGGAAGGGCTGGTCGGCAAGGTCGTTGCTACCGACATCGTCGACGAATCGACCGGTGAGGTCATTATCGAGTGTAATGCGGAGTTGACCGAAGCCAAGCTTGAGGAACTGCGCGAAAAGGGGATCAACGATTTCTCCATCCTTTTCATTGACCATCTTTATGTCGGTTCCTACCTGAGTGATACCTTGCGGGGCGACAAGGTGGAAACTGCCGCTGACGCCATCATCGAGATTTTCCGCCGCCTGCGTCCCGGTGATCCACCGACCATTAAAACGGCGACCACGCTGTTTGAAAGTCTTTTCTTCAATGCCGATCGCTATGATATTTCTGCCGTCGGTCGTTTGAAACTGAATCACAAGCTGGGGCTGGACAGTCCGCTTGAACTGTCGACCCTGACCAAGGAAGATATCCTTGAAGTAGTCCGTTATCTGATCGATCTGCGTAACGGCAAGGGAACCATCGACGATATTGATCACCTCGGCAACCGCCGTGTGCGGGCCGTTGGTGAGCTGCTCGAAAATCAGTACCGGGTCGGCCTGGTGCGGATGGAGCGGGCCATTAAAGAACGGATGAGCCTGCAGGACGTCGATAGTCTGATGCCGCACGATCTGATCAACTCCAAGCCGGTTTCGGCGGTAGTTAAGGAGTTTTTCGGTTCTTCGCAGCTGTCCCAGTTTATGGATCAGACCAATCCACTTTCGGAGGTTACTCACAAACGGCGGCTTTCAGCCCTCGGACCGGGTGGTCTGACTCGCGAGCGGGCCGGCTTTGAAGTGCGCGACGTTCATCCGACCCACTACGGTCGGGTCTGTCCGATCGAGACCCCGGAGGGTCCGAACATCGGTCTGATCGCTTCACTATCGACTTATGCCCGGATTAATGAATACGGGTTTGTCGAGACCCCGTACCGGATTGTAGAAAACGGTCAGGTCACCAACGAGATCAAATACTTCTCCGCACTGCAGGAGGAGGGGCACGCAATTGCTCAGGCCAATGCGCCGATCGACGATAACGGTAACTTTATCAACGAACTGGTCAATGTTCGCAAAACCGGCGAGTTCATGCTGCTGCCGCCGGATCAGATCGACCTGATGGATGTTTCGCCGAAGCAGATTGTTTCGGTTGCCGCGGCGCTGATTCCGTTCCTGGAGAACGATGATGCCAACCGTGCCCTGATGGGTTCCAATATGCAGCGCCAGGCCGTGCCGCTGTTGCGTGCCGATGCTCCGCTGGTCGGAACCGGCATGGAGCGGGTCGTCGCGCATGATTCCGGCAGTTCGGT
Organism: Deltaproteobacteria bacterium; assembly: GCA_013152145.1. Taxonomy (GTDB): domain Bacteria; phylum Desulfobacterota; class Desulfuromonadia; order Desulfuromonadales; family Geopsychrobacteraceae; genus Malonomonas. The sequence continues at coordinate 9,417 of JAADGW010000059.1, read as the reverse complement.
GGTTGCCCGGCATGACGGAGTGGTCGAAAATGTCGATGCCGGCCGGATTGTCGTCCAGATTGATGACAAGGATATGGATGAATCCGGCACCGGTGTCGATATCTACAACCTGCACAAGTTCAGTCGTTCCAATCAGAATACCTGCATCAACCAGAAACCGATTGTCAAAGTCGGTGACCGGGTGAAAAAAGGTGATGTCATCGCCGATGGCCCTTCCACCCAGTGGGGTGAACTGGCTCTGGGACAGAACGTGCTGGTCGCTTTTATGCCGTGGCATGGTTATAACTTTGAGGATTCGATCCTGATCTCCGAGAAGCTGGTGCAGGAAGACCGCTACACCTCGATTCATATCGAGGAGTTTGAATGTGTCGCTCGTGACACCAAGCTCGGCAAAGAAGAGATCACCGACGATATTCCCAACCTCGGCGAGGATGCGTTGCGCAACCTGGATGAGTCGGGGATTATCCGCGTCGGTGCCAGCGTCAAGCCGGGCGATATCCTGGTCGGGAAAATCACCCCGAAAGGGGAAACCCAGCTGTCCCCGGAGGAGAAACTACTGCGGGCGATTTTCGGTGAGAAGGCCGGCGACGTCCGGGACACCTCCTTGCGGGTCCCACCGGGTGAAGAGGGTGTTGTTATTGGCGCCCGGGTTTTCTCCCGGAAGGGATCGGATAAAGATGCCCGGACCGAACAGATCGAAACCCGTGAGATCGATAAGCTGCTGAAAGACCGGGAGGATGAAATCCGTATCCTGCGGAACTCGACACGGCATATGGTCCGCTCACTACTGAGCGGTTTGACCGCAGCCGTGTCGATTGAAGACGAAGCGGGTAATATTCTGCTGCCGAAAAAACGCAAGATTACCGAGGAGGCGTTTGATAAGGTGCCCTTCAACCGCTTGCGCGAGATCTCGGTTTCCGGTGATACGGAAAGTGAAGAGAAGGTCACGGACCTGCTTAACCGCCTGGCCGAGCGTGAACAGCTGATTTCTGCCGTCTTTGAAGACAAGATTGAAAAGTGCAAACGGGGCGATGACCTGCCGCCGGGTGTGATCAAGATGGTCAAGGTTTATATCGCCATCAAGCGTAAGCTGCAGGTCGGTGACAAGATGGCCGGTCGCCACGGTAACAAGGGTGTCCTGTCGCGGATTCTGCCGCAGGAAGATATGCCGTACATGGAAGATGGCACCCCGGTTGAGATTGTTCTCAACCCGCTGGGGGTTCCGTCACGGATGAACGTCGGCCAGATTCTGGAGACCCACCTCGGCCTGGCGGCGCGTGGCCTCGGTAATCAGATTACCAAGGTGCTGGAAGAGCAGTATAGTGAGAAGGCCCTCAAGGAACAGCTGAAGACTGCCTATCAGGACAAGGAACTTGATGGCTTCATCGATGGTCTCGATGAAGAAGACCTGAAGGTTCTGGCTCGCCGCCTGTCGCGTGGTGTGCCGATGGCGTCCCCGGTTTTCGAAGGGGTTGCTGAAGAGCAGATGAAGGCGGAGATGGCGCGGACCGGGTTCAGCACCAGTGGTCAGATGACCCTGTATGACGGCAAGACCGGTGACGCGTTCAAGGAAAAGGTCACCGTCGGGATCATGTATATCCTGAAGCTGCATCACCTGGTTGATGACAAAATCCATGCCCGCTCGATCGGTCCCTACAGTCTGGTCACCCAGCAACCGCTCGGTGGTAAGGCGCAGTTCGGCGGCCAGCGGCTTGGTGAGATGGAGGTCTGGGCGATGGAGGCCTATGGTGCAGCTCATGCACTGCAGGAATTCCTCACGGTCAAGTCGGATGATGTCGCCGGCCGGACCCGGATCTACGAAGCGATCGTCAAGGGGAAACATACCCTTGAGGCTGGATTGCCTGAATCCTTTAATGTTTTGATCAAGGAGTTACAGGCCCTCTGCCTCGATGTCGATCTGCTGGAGGAAGGGGACTGATTCAAGGTCCCAGACTGGCGGCCATTTGGCCGGGATTTTAAAAAAGCTGAGCACTCATCCTACAAGGAGGATGCGTTTTGGAAGATATTTTCAGTCTCTTTGAGCGCCCGAAAGATCCATTGAGTTTTAACGCTATCCAGCTGTCGCTGGCATCGCCGGAGAAGATCCGCGAGCGGTCTTTCGGAGAAGTCAAAAAACCGGAAACTATCAATTACCGGACCTTCAAGCCGGAACGTGATGGTCTGTTCTGCGCCAAGATCTTTGGTCCGACCAAAGATTACGAATGTAACTGCGGCAAGTACAAGCGGATGAAGCACCGCGGCATTGTCTGTGAGAAGTGCGGTGTCGAAGTCATTCCGAGCAAGGTTCGCCGTGAGCGCCTCGGTCATATCGACCTGGCCTGCCCGGTGGCGCATATCTGGTTCCTCAAGTCATTGCCGAGCCGGATCGGCGCCCTGCTTGACATGACCCTCAAGGACCTGGAAAAGGTTCTCTACTTTGAGGCTTATGTGGTGCTGGATGCCGGTGACACCGGACTGGTCAAGGGCCAGCTGCTGCCGGAAGACAAATATTCCGAGGCGATGGACGAATTTGCCGGCCAGTTTGTCGCCGGTATGGGCGCCGAAGCGATCCGTGAGCTGCTCTCCGAAATCGAACTGGTTGAAGAAAGTCAGCAACTGCGGATCGAGATGAAAGAGGCCACCAGCGAGGCGAAGCGGAAGAAGGTTTCCAAGCGTCTCAAGGTGATCAATTCGTTCTGCCAGAGCGGCAACCGGCCCGAATGGATGATTCTCGAAACCATTCCGGTGCTGCCGCCGGAGTTGCGCCCGCTGGTTCCGCTGGACGGCGGTCGTTTTGCAACCTCCGACCTGAACGATCTTTATCGTCGCGTCATCAACCGGAATAACCGTCTCAAGCGTCTGATCGAGCTGCGTGCCCCGGAAGTTATTATCCGCAACGAAAAGCGGATGCTGCAGGAAGCGGTCGATGCCCTGTTTGATAATGGTCGCCGCGGCCGTGCCATTACCGGTCCGAGCAAACGGCCGCTGAAATCACTCTCCGATATGCTCAAGGGCAAAGGGGGTCGTTTCCGGCAGAACCTGCTCGGTAAGCGGGTCGACTACTCCGGCCGTTCGGTTATCGTCTGCGGTCCTGAGTTGAAGCTGCATCAGTGTGGTCTGCCGAAAAAAATGGCCCTCGAGCTGTTCAAGCCGTTCATCTACCAGAAGCTGGAGGAACGGGGTTTTTCGACCACCGTCAAGAGTGCCAAAAAGATGGTGGAAAAAGAGAAGCCGGAAGTCTGGGACGTGCTGGAGGAGGTCATCAAGGAACACCCGGTGATGCTCAACCGGGCACCGACCCTGCACCGCCTCGGCATTCAGGCGTTTGAGCCGGTCCTGATCGAGGGGAAAGCGATCCAGCTGCACCCGCTGGTCTGTACGGCGTTCAATGCTGACTTTGACGGTGACCAGATGGCGGTTCACCTGCCGTTGTCGATCGAGAGCCAGATCGAGGCCCGAGTGCTGATGATGTCGACCAACAACATCCTCTCGCCGGCCAGCGGCAAGCCGATTATCGTCCCTTCGCAGGATATGGTTCTCGGTCTCTATTATATGACCCGCGAGCGTCCCTTTGTGGCAGGCAGTGGTAAGGTGTTCATGTCGCAGGTCGAGGTACGGATGGCATTTGACGCCCGTGAGGCCGATCTGCAGGCGGGAATCAGGGTTCGTATGTCCCCCGAGCTGGGCGCCCCCGATGAACTGATTGAGACCACCGTGGGACGGATTTTGTTACGTGATGTCGTCACTGAAAAGATCCCCTTCATACATGTCAACAAGGTCATGGGTAAGAAGCAGGTAGCTGACCTGATCGATACCAGTTTCCGTCTGGCCGGGAACAAGGAGACGGTCATCCTGGCGGACAAGCTCAAGGAGACCGGCTTCCGTTATTCGACGCTGGCGGGGGTTTCCATCTGCCTCGATGACATGGAGATTCCGACAACCAAGGAAGCGCGGATCAAGGTTTCGGCCGAGGAGGTCAAGGATATTCAGCAGCAGTACACCGAGGGTCTGATCACCGATGGTGAGCGTTACAACAAGGTTATCGATATCTGGGCCAAGTGTACGGAGGATATTGCCGACACCATGCTCGGTAATATCGCGGTCGATAAGATCAAATCTGCGACCGGCGAAGAGGTTGAAGTCTCGTCCTTTAATGCGATTCACATGATGGCCGACTCCGGTGCCCGGGGTTCAGCTCAGCAGATCCGCCAGTTGGCCGGAATGCGGGGCCTGATGGCCAAGCCGGACGGTTCAATTATTGAGACCCCGATCACGGCGAACTTCCGTGAAGGGTTGACGGTTCTGCAGTACTTCATCTCGACCCACGGTGCGCGTAAAGGTCTGGCCGATACCGCACTCAAGACGGCCAACTCCGGGTACCTGACCCGGCGTCTGGTTGATGTCGCGCAGGATGCGATCATCACCGAGCAGGATTGCGATACCCTCGATGGTATCGAAGTCTCTTCTCTTACCGAAGGTGGTGAGGTTATCGAGCGCCTCGGTGACCGGATTCTCGGTCGGGTGACGTTGGATGACGTTGTTGACCCGATCACTGACGATGTGCTGGTTGCGGCGAATCAGTTGATCGATGAAGACCTGGTCATCAAAGTTGAAGAGGCCGGGATTGAAAAGATCAAGATCCGCTCGGTCCTCACCTGTAAAAGCCGGCGTGGTATCTGTTCCCTTTGTTATGGCCGCGATCTGGCCCGTGGTCACCTGGTAAATCTCGGTGAGGCGGTCGGTGTTATCGCTGCTCAGTCGATCGGTGAGCCGGGGACCCAGCTGACCATGCGGACCTTCCACATCGGCGGGACCGCATCGCGGCGGGCGGAGCAGACTGCGCTTGAGGCCCGTTTCGATGGTGTGCTCAAGTTTATCAACCTGATCACGGTCAATGACACCAACGGCTTCCCGATTGTCATGAACCGTAAAGGTGAGGTGGCGGTTGTCGATGCTACCGGCCGGGAAAAGGAGCGTTATGCGGTTGTCTACGGCGCCCGTCTGACCCGTCAGGAAGGTGCTGAGGTCAAGAGCGGTGATGTGCTGGCCGAGTGGGATCCCTACACGGTACCGATTATCACCGAGGTCGGCGGGGTGGTTCAGTTCGGTGATATTGCCGAAGGTGTTACCATGGAGGAGCAGGTTGACGAAGTCACTGGTCTTTCCCGTAAGGTTATCGTCGAAGCGAAATCGGCGGATAAGCGGCCGCGGATTACCTTGAAAGATGAAGACGGCAAAACGGCTAAGCTGCCGAACGGTGCCCCGGCTCGCTATATGTTGCCGGTCGGCGCGAATATTTCCGTCGAGGATGGCAGCGAGATTCACGCCGGAGCGATTCTGGCCAAGATTCCGCGCGAGACCACGAAAACCAAGGATATTACCGGCGGTCTGCCGCGGGTTGCCGAGCTTTTTGAGGCCCGCAAGCCGAAAGAGGTGGCGGTTATTTCCGAGATCGACGGGGTTGTTTCCTTCGGTAAAGACTCGAAGGGGAAACGCAAGATTATCGTGACCCCGGAGTTCGGTGAACCGATGGAGTATCTGATCCCGAAAGGCAAGCATATCTCGGTTCACGAAGGCGATTATCTGCGGGCTGGAGAGGAACTGGTTGATGGCTCCAGCAACCCGCACGATATCCTGCGGGTGCTTGGCAGCAAAGAACTCTCCAAGTACCTGGTAGACGAGGTGCAGGAGGTTTACCGTCTGCAGGGGGTCAAGATCAACGACAAGCATATCGAGACGATTGTTCGTCAGATGCTGCGCCGTGTCCAGATCAAGGAGGTTGGCGACACCAGCTTCCTGACGGATGATCAGATTGATCACCGGATCTTCGAGGATGAGAATGAGCGGATTCTGGCAAATGGTGGCCAGCCGGCGATCGGTGAACCGATCATGCTCGGGATTACCAAGGCGTCATTGTCGACCGAGTCCTTTATCTCGGCCGCATCCTTCCAGGAGACCACCAAGGTTCTCACCCAAGCGGCGATCCAGGGTAAGGTTGACTCCCTGCGCGGCCTCAAGGAAAATGTCATCATGGGGCGGCTGATTCCGGCGGGAACCGGGGTTGCCAAATACCGCGCGGCGGAGTTGATGACGCCTGAACCCGAGGTGAAACTTGAAGAGCCGCTCGAGATAGATGAGTCGGAAACCGAGGTTTCCGAAAGCGAAGATTAAGCCGGTGCGAAGGCCCCTGATCAGGGGCCTTCTTGTTGTGTAAAGACTAATCTCAAGGCGCGAAAAAAGGGCTTGACAAAGCAGGGTTCGATTGATAATGTCAGCGGGTTTTTCGCCTGAGAAAGAAAGAGCTTTAGCTAGCTGAACCAAGATGAAATTCGGGAGATTTTAGATGCCAACAATAAACCAGCTGATTCGCCATGGGCGTAAGAAAAAGGTCACCAAGTCGACTGCCCCTGCGCTGAAATCCTGCCCGCAGAGACGTGGCGTGTGTACGCGTGTTTATACCACGACGCCGAAGAAGCCGAACTCGGCCTTGCGGAAAGTGGCCCGGGTCCGTTTGACTAACGGAATCGTCGTGACTTCATATATCCCAGGTGTTGGTCATAACCTGCAGGAGCACTCCGTCGTTCTGATCCGTGGCGGCCGGGTTAAAGATTTACCGGGTGTGCGTTATCACATCGTTCGCGGTACTCTTGACCTCGCCGGGGTTAAGGACCGTAAGCAGGGTCGCTCCAAGTACGGCGCCAAGCGCCCGAAGTAACAAGAAGAGGACGTTATGCCAAGAAGAAGAGAAGTCCCTAAGCGAATTATTCTGCCTGATCCCAAGTTCGGTGATCAGTTGGTTGCTAAATTCGTCAACAATGTCATGGTTGACGGCAAGAAGAGTACCGCCGAACAGATTGTTTACGGTGCCTTTGACCTGGTCGCTGAGCGTTCTGGTAATAACCCGCTTGAGGTTTTCAAGACGGCGATGGATAACGTTCGTCCGGTGCTCGAGGTCAAGTCGCGCCGGGTTGGCGGTTCGACTTACCAGGTTCCGATTGAGGTCAGTCCCTCTCGTCGTACCGCTCTGGCGATGCGCTGGTTGGCGACCTATGCCAAAGGCCGTAGCGAGAAAACCATGCGTGAGCGTCTGGCGGGTGAGTTTCTCGATGCATTCAATAATCGCGGTGCCGCTGTCAAAAAGCGTGAGGATACTCATCGTATGGCTGAGGCGAATAAGGCCTTTGCACATTACCGCTGGTAACCCGGCTGTATATCCAGGAGTAAGTTGTGGCTCGCAAGGTTGCTTTAAATAGAACCCGAAATATCGGGATTATGGCTCATATTGACGCCGGTAAGACGACGACGACAGAGCGTATCCTTTATTATACGGGTGTTTCTCATAAGATCGGTGAGGTCCATGATGGTGCTGCAACCATGGACTGGATGGCGCAGGAGCAGGAGCGTGGTATTACTATTACCTCGGCTGCAACCACCTGTTTCTGGCGGGATCACCGCATCAACATTATTGACACTCCGGGTCACGTCGATTTCACGATCGAGGTTGAGCGTTCACTGAAGGTGCTTGACGGTTCTGTTGCGGTTTTCTGTTCGGTCGGTGGTGTTGAGCCGCAGTCCGAAACGGTCTGGCGTCAGGCCGACAAATATCACGTCCCGCGGATCGCTTTTATCAACAAGATGGACCGCATCGGTGCCAATTTTCAAAACGGCGTCGATATGATCCGTGAACGTCTCGGGGCCAACCCGTTGCCGCTGCAGTTGCCGATCGGGGCGGAAGAGGATTTCCGTGGTCTGGTCGATCTGGTGGCCATGCAGGCGATTGTCTGGGATGACGAATCGATGGGGGCCAAGTATGAAGTCGTCGACATCCCGGCCGACATGGCTGACGATGTGGAGATGGCTCGCGAGGCCCTGATTGAAGAGGTCTCTTCGTATGACGACGAGTTGATGGAGAAGTATCTCGGCGGCGAAGCATTGACCGAAGCTGAAATTAAGGCTGCAATCCGGAGGGGCACCCGGAATATTGATTTCTGCCCGGTTCTCTGCGGGAGCGCTTTTAAGAATAAGGGTGTACAAACCCTGCTGGACGCGGTCGTTGACTACATGCCGTCGCCGATCGATGTTCCTGCCATCAAGGGTGTGCACCCTGATACCGGTGAGGAGCTTGAGCGGCCGGCTGATGACAGCGCTCCTTTTGCTTCGCTGGCTTTCAAGATTATGACCGATCCCTTTGTCGGTCAGTTGAGTTTCTTCCGGGTTTATTCCGGGATTGCCGAATCCGGCACTACGGTTATTAATTCGACCAAGGGCAAGAAGGAGCGCTTCGGTCGGCTGTTGAAGATGCATGCCAACAAGCGTGAAGAGATCAAACAGGTTTATGCCGGTGATATTGCTGCTGCCGTCGGTTTGAAGTATACCACCACCGGGGATACTCTCTGTGATATCAATGATGCGATTATCCTTGAGTCGATGGATTTCCCGGAACCGGTTATTCATCTGTCGGTGGAACCGAAGACCAAGAGTGATCAGGAAAAAATGGGTGTGGCGCTTGGTAAGTTGCTCTCGGAGGACCCTTCTCTGGGTGTTCGTACCGATGAGGAGACCGGCCAGACCATCCTGTCCGGGATGGGCGAGCTGCACCTTGATGTCATCGTCGATCGAATGAAGCGCGAGTTCGGCGTTGAATGTAACGTCGGTGCGCCGCAGGTTGCTTACCGCGAGTCGATCACTAAAACCGTTGAGGTTCAGGGCAAGTTCGTTCGCCAGTCGGGTGGTCGCGGGCAGTATGGTGACTGTTGGCTGCGCTTGGAGCCGGGCGAGCCGGGTGACGGGTTTGTCTTTGTCGATGCGATCAAAGGTGGTGTTATCCCGCGTGAATATATTCCCGCCGTCGGCAAAGGTGCAGAAGGGGCGGCCGAGAATGGTGTTCTGGCCGGCTTCCCGATTGTCGATGTCAGGGTGACCTGTTACGACGGTTCTTACCATGATGTCGATTCTTCGGAGATGGCCTTTAAAATTGCCGGTTCCATGGGATTTAAAGAGGGTGCCAGAAAAGCCGCACCCGCTCTGCTCGAGCCGATCATGGCGGTTGAGGTGGTTGTCCCGGAAGAGTATATGGGAGATGTTATCGGCGATCTGAACAGTCGTCGCGGCCGGATTATGGGGATGGAGGCACGTGGTGGCGCACAGGTTGTCAACGCGCATGTGCCGTTGTCGAGTATGTTCGGTTATGCGACCGATTTACGCAGTTCCACCCAGGGGCGTGCAACCTATACAATGGTTTTCGATCATTACGAGCAGGTACCGAAAGCAATCGGTGACGAAATTATCGCCAAGGTCAACGGTTAAGGGCCGAAAAGAGGAGACGAATCATGTCCAAAGAGAAATTTGAGAGGACAAAGCCGCATGTCAATATCGGGACCATCGGTCACGTTGATCACGGCAAGACCACTCTGACTG
>JAADGW010000128.1:15526-27025 GCA_013152145.1 Deltaproteobacteria bacterium | reverse complement strand
ACGGTAGACTCGTTACAGCGACTGGCCAAACATTTATTGACGGACGATTCGTTAAACCTGCATGTCGTCGGACCGGTCACAAACACCCAGTTTTCACTGGAAATGCTGACAATCCCGGATTGAAAATCGAAAGATATGCAAAAACCCAGCATTGAATTTAAAAAACTTCACCCTGCCGCACAAATTCCGCAATATATGACCGCCATGGCCGCCGGTCTTGGCCGCCGGTCTGGATATCCAGGCCCGTCCGGAAACGCCGATCGAGCTGCCTCCCGGACAGCGTTGCCTCGTTCCGACCGGACTGGCGGTTGCTATTCCGCCCGGTTATGAAATTCAAGTTCGGCCGCGCTCGGGCCTGGCCATCAAATACGGAATTGCGCTGGTCAACTCGCCGGGGACGATAGATGCTGACTATCGTGGTGAAATCAGAATTATTCTGATCAACCACGGGCAGGAGAATTTTACGATTTATCCCGGGGACCGTATTGCCCAGCTGGTGGTGACTCCGGTTTGTCAGGCCGACCTGGTGGAGGTTGAAACCCTGTCAGAGACCGAGCGCGGTACCGGTGGCTTCGGCCATACCGGGCAGGGTGGGGAACCCGTATGAGCGGGCCGGGCAGCGCGGAAGATCTGCTCGAATTCCCCTGCCGGTATCAGTTCAAGGCGGTCGGGGTTGCCGGCGCTGCGTTTAAACGGGCAATTGTCGCCGCAGTTGAACAGCAGGTTGCGGTCCCCGCAGATTCAGTTCGCAGCCGCCCCAGCGGTCAAGGGAATTACCAGTCGGTGTCGATACAGGTCACTCTGGACAATTATCAGCAGTTGACAAGTATTTACGCAGAGATGCGCAAGGTTGATGATTTGAAGATGTTGCTTTAAATGCGCTATGCACGTAATATTATCTGATAATGTATTGCAATCGTTCAAGCAGCAAGGAGAGCAGATGATTCTTTCGATCAATCCGGAAAATCCGCATAAGCGCCACGTCAATCAGGTGGTTGAATGTCTCCGGCAGGGGGGTGTGATAATCTACCCGACCGATACAACCTATGGCATAGGTTGTGATATTTTCAACCGGAAGGGGGTCAAAAAAATTTTCCAGATCAAGCAGCGTGACAGCCGGAAACCCTTTTCTTTTATCTGCAGCGATCTTGCGGAAATATCAAATTATGCCCAAGTCAGTAATTTCGCCTTTAAAATCATGAAACGCTATCTCCCCGGACCCTACACTTTTGTCCTCGACGCCACCAAAATTGTTCCCGATTCTTTAAGTACCAAACAGAAAACCGTCGGCGTACGGATTCCTGACAATAAAATCTGTCAGGAGATTGTAAAGCAGCTGGGACATCCGCTGGTAACGACCAGCGCCAATATCACCGGTGATGAAACTCCGCAGGACCCGCGTGAAATTGACGCGGCGATAGGCCGTATGGTCGATCTGGTGATTGATGGGGGAATTACTCTCGGGGAAGCTTCAACGGTCATCAGTCTGGTCGATGACCAGATTGAAGTTATACGTGAAGGGAGTGGGGATATCTCCTGGATTGAAAAGGGTTATTGATCTGTGGGAGTTGTTCTCGACGTCATATTTTTTCAACGTGTCTGGAGTGCTGACGGCTGGCAATATAAGCAATCTGCCGGGTTGGATACGTTGTTTGAGGGGTTTTTAAGCGAGATGAGAACCGAACTCGAGACGTTCGGGATTCGGTTGCATTGCAGAGAGGAAGAGCTGGCCAGCGAGATCAGGGGTTATGGCGATCTGCTCAACAGTATCCGCATCAGCTGCCCATCATCCGGGGTTTCCAGTTACTGTCTCGGTCACATCATTGGCAGCAGTAAGAACCTTGATATCATCGAAGATCTTCGCCGTGGTATCAATCGGGTAGCGTTTGCTCCGGAAACCGTGGAGCCTGCCGGAAGTGACAAGCTGGTGTGTCATAATTGCGGTTGCGGCTGTTGACCATCGTTATCGTCGAGCCCCAAAAGGCCTGCTCGGGAATCCCGGCAGGCTTTTTTATGCAAGACGGAAATCTGCTCAGGTAAAGTTGAGTTTGCGTTCCAGGTCCATTGAATTGGAAACGCGCTTGGCTTCCTTCATGGAAATTATGCCTTTTTTGCACAACTGGATCAGGTGCTGATCCATCGATTGCATCTGGTATTGGGCACTGCCTTTCTCGATATGTCCTTCAATTTCGTCCAGATTGCCATCCCGGATGCAGGCCTGAATCGTCGTTGTCGTGCGCATCACTTCAACAATCGGAAGAATATTCTCACCGCTTTTGTCCTCAACCAGGCGTAAGGAAACGGTCGCGACCAGAATATCCGCCAGCCGCTGCCGGATGATTTCCTGTGAGTCTGGTGGAAAGTGGCCGATCAAACGGTTGATCGTCGACGTGGCATTCTGGGTATGCAGGGTCGAAAATACCAGATGTCCGGTCTCCGAAGCTTTGATACAGGCATCTATCGTTTCCAGATCACGCATCTCACCAACCATGATGACATCAGGATCCATCCGCAACGAAGATTTTAACGCAGAACTGAAATCATCCGTATCGATGCCGACTTCTCGTTGAATGATGCAACTTTTCCGCGAGGTGAAAAGAAACTCGATCGGGTCCTCGATGGTAATAATATTGAAAGCATATTTTTCGTTAATATGGTTGATCATCGAGGCCAGGGTGGTCGATTTCCCGTTTCCGGTCGGACCGGTGACCAGAACCAGGCCGTTCGGGGCTTTGACGATCTCAGCCAGCACTGCCGGTAGTTTCAGCTCCTGAAATCCACCAATTTCCGGTGGGATGACCCGCATGACGATACCGATGTTGCCGCGTTGGCGAAAAATACTGACCCGAAAGCGGCCGCTGCTTGTCAGGGAATAGGCCGCATCGAATTCTTTGAAATTTTCCGGCAGATCACGTTTGTTGTGCTCCATGATGGTTGAAGCAATAAATTCAGTATCCTCCGGTTTTAAATTCGGCAGTTTGGAGCGGAGCAGCTGCCCATGGGCCCGGAAAAAAGGTGGATTGTCCACTTCGAAGTGAATGTCCGAAACCCGTTTGGCAAAAGCTATCTCTAAAATCTGGTTCAGAGTTTTGGTATCCATAGACGTACCTTAATGTTGTTCCTGCGGTTTGGATGGTTTGATAAGTTGCTTGCGGAACAGCGCATTTTCCATTGCAACTTCGGCCTGACCGACAAAGAAATCGATAAAATCAAGGGGAACGTACTTGCTGGGATTATTGCCGAAATCAGCATAGGTCAGAGTGATAACCCGATCATTACTCTTTAACGGCATCAGGAAAAAGGTTGACTCCAACGGTGCACCGATTTCCGGGTACAATAATTCCTCGAGCAGCCGGTCTTCTGCCGCCCCGTAAAATTTTTCGCCCGAGCTGATAACCCGGTAAAACACTGAATCGGCCGGAATCGGCAAACGAAATTTTTGCGCTGCGGCGACCCCTTGCTTTTTATCAGTCACAATGCCGAGACTCCGTTCCGCGATCAACTCCGATTTGTCCACAATCAGAGTCATCGTCCGATCGAACATGTCACCGATCAATTGCAGGACCGACAAGGAGATGTCCGGGGCATTACGGAGCAGGCGCAAACCGGACAGGCTGTTGCGCAACCGGGCAAAATGTTGTCGCCGTTCAGCATTGAAGCAACTATGGATATAGGCCTGAAATGTCTTGAGGAAATAAATCATATCCGTGACAAAGGTTTCCCGTCTTTCCGACAAGCAGGGGGTCGGCAAAACGGCCCGAATACCATCATTCAGGGATTGCAGTGAGAAGATGTAATCTGCCGGGGTGGCCAGTTGAACGACAGATACTTCCTGGTAGATGGCCATTTTGCGAGAGCGTATTGCAACCAGTTGCTGTTCGGAGAATCCGCTCGTGTTTTCGTTGGGACAGCCGAAGACCAGAATCGGCTCCAATCCCTTGTTGATAGTGCGATTGATGAACCCGTCAAGTTCTTTCTCGCTTCTTGTCGCGAAGACCAGCACAGCATTTCTCTTGCAGACGGTCATGATGGCGTGCAGAATAAACTCATTAGCGGTGTAGATGATGACCGCCTGAGAGGTTGCCGATGTTACGGTGTCATCTACACCCAATGGTTTTGCAACCTCTGCAAGAAAATCTGCCAGTTGGGTTTGCTCAGTGTCGGTCAGAAGCGGGAGCGTTTTGTTGATGACCTGCCGGTGAATTTCTGCTGGATCGAAGGCCTCCAGACTTTTAAACACGCGGGGTTTCTTTTTTTCCACTTTATCCAGATCGGCAAGACCGAGGATCTCTTCCGAAACAGTGATCCCCGGCGCAAACTCATCCCGGTCGTCCAACCGCGGGTCGGTAGCTTTGTCGAGGGGCTCGTCAACCAGTGATATCTCGCCGGCGTGGACCTTTTCATCAAAAATACGTAAGGCATCCAACAACACCATCTGGGTGTCGAGGTTGACCTCCCGTAATTGTTCCGGCAGGTAACGGTAATCGTCTGAGATGTCTATTTTGTCGATATCGAGGGAGAAAATACCCTTCGTCCAGCTGATCATTTCGACCACTGTCAATTCAATCAGGGTTTCCAGGGCTTTAAAGGCAGAATCTTTGGATAGACCACAATCGTTGAGCAGAGTGGCAATCAGCGGCCGGCGATCAGTCCCGGCCGCCTGTTGGATGCGAAGCGCTTTTTCCAGTTCCGTGGGAGTGACAATCTGACTTTCACAGAGGATCCGGCCGATACGCAGATGCTCTTCTGAATGAGTCGCCCCCACGATATAACCGTTATTAAAAACCAGCGTCCCCTCACCCTTACGGCTGTAAACATTAAGGGTGCCGGATTTACGGGTCGAGTGGATCAGCTGAATGACATCGACAATCGGCAGATGTTCAAGCTCGCCGGTCAAAGGCATTTAGGCCCTACCTTTCGGTTGCAAACAATCAGGGGACTATTCAGCACCCTTGAAGTGGGCACCCCGAGGTCATTTGGCTGAATAGTTACCAATCAGGAAACAAATCTACAAAAAGTTAAAATACATTAAAGCTAAAACTTTACATATATTCAAGGCATTTTAACGTTTTTATCGGTGATGAAAAATGTCAGGTTGTTTTTTGTCGACTTGTTACTTCGAATTAAGGCTGTAGAGCTGTTCTGGTACCATCCGGTGAGCCGGGTTGTGGGGGATATAAGATTTTTAATTTTGTGCTAACATAATCCTAACAATTACCCTATATTTACCAGCGTTGGTTTAAGTCTGTTTGCCAGCCAATGGAGCCTGCAAAGCATGATTCCCTCGGGTTTGGATCTGAACCGGATAGACATTTGTGTCTGTCCGGTTTTTTGCGGAGAAGAGAAAACGCGGATTTGTCTGTTTATATGTTGAAAAAGACGAAAAGGACTGAAACATAATTATGAGTACAGAGATTTTTCTGGTCGGAGTCGGAATTCTGGGGTTTATTGCACTCTTCGATATCGTGGTCGGGGTGAGTAATGATGCGGTTAACTTCCTGAATTCCTCGATCGGTTCCCGGGTGGCGTCGCGAGCAACCATTATTTCTGTTGCCAGTCTGGGGATTATGGTCGGGGTGACCTTCTCCAGCGGGATGATGGAGGTTGCCCGGAAAGGGATTTTCCATCCGCAGTTCTTTACCATGCCGGAATTGCTGACAATATTTCTGGCGGTCATGATCACCGATATTATCCTGCTCGACCTGTTCAACACTTATGGGCTACCGACTTCGACCACTGTTTCGATTGTTTTCGAACTGCTCGGGGCGGCTGTCGCCGTGTCCCTGCTCAAGATTCTGCAGGCCGGTGACAGTCTGATCACGATCGTCGACTATATCAACTCGGCCAAGGCGATCACCATTGTCCTGGGGATTCTGCTGTCGTGGCGGTCTCCTTTGTTTGTGGTGCGCTGGCCCAGTTTCTGACCCGGCTGCTGTTCACCTTTGATTATCAGCAGCGGATCAAACGTTATGGTGCCCTGTGGGGCGGGGTGGCCTTGTCATCGATCACCTATTTTATTCTGGTCAAGGGGGCCAAGGGGGCGACCTTTATAACTGCGCAGGAGGTCGCCTGGATCAAGTCCAATACCGTTCTGATTCTGCTGCTGATTTTTGTTGTTTCGGTGGTTGTTCTGCAGATCCTGCAGATGCTGAAATTCAATATTCTCAAGCCGATCGTTCTGATCGGCACCTTTGCCCTGGCGATGGCGTTTGCCGCGAACGACCTGGTGAACTTTATCGGTGTCCCCCTGGCTGGCCTGCATGCGTATAAAACGGCTCTGGCCGCAGCGGATCCTTTGACGGCGACCATGGGCGCGCTCAGCGGCAAGGTGCAGTCGGATACCTTGTTCCTGCTGCTGGCCGGGGTGCTGATGGTGCTGACGATATGGTTTTCAAAAAAAGCCCGCACCGTAACCGAGACAGAAATCGGCCTCAGCCAGCAGGAAGAAGGCAACGAGCGTTTCGAATCGATCTTTCTTTCCCGGGCCATCGTGCGCTTGGCGCTGCACCTGCTCGACACGCTCCGGCTGATTGTCCCCAAAGGGGTGCGAAGCATCATCAGGCACCGGCTTGACCCGAGCCTTGCCCCGGTTCCGGCCGAGGGAACCCGCCCGTCGTTTGACCTGCTGCGTGCTTCGGTCAACCTGATGGTTGCCAGTGCGGTGGTCTCCTATGCTACGGCCAATAAACTGCCCCTTTCCACCACCTACGTCACCTTCATGGTCGCGATGGGGAGCTCCTTTGCCGATCAGGCCTGGGGGCGTGAGAGCGCCGTCTACCGGGTGACCGGGGTGCTGACGGTGATCGGCGGCTGGTTCATGACCGCCCTGATCGCGTTTACCTTTGCCGCCCTGTTTGCGACGGTCATCTTCTACGGGCAGGGGGCCGGTGTCATTCTGCTGCTGCTGCTTGCCATCGCCCTGATCTGGAATGCCCACCGCAAGTACCGGGCGATGACGGAAGAGGCGCAGAAGGAGAAAATCTTCAACCTCAAGTCGATTGAAGACTCCCGGAGCAGCGTCGAAACCACCTTCGAGCATATGAGCTTTCTGCTGAAAGAGATTCGTGAGTCGCTCGATACCGCACTTGAGGCACTTTTCCGGCAGAATTTTGATCGCCTCGGGGGGGAGCGGAAGAAGCTGAGCAAAATTCAGCGCTGGTCCAATATCATCAGTGCCAATATTTTTAAATCGATGCGCCTGCTCGATCAGAAAGGGCTGGCCATCTCCCATCGCTATCCACAGACGATCCGCCGGCTGCAAAAACTGACCGACGGTTACCGCGATATTATTTTGCGCGGCTACACGCACGTCGGCAATCACCATGAGGGTTTACTCCCGGTTCAGGTCGAGGAGCTTGCCCAGGTGCATCGCCTGCTGAATGAGATCCTGATTGATGTCGAGGAGACTTTCGGCCGCAGGCAGACTGCAAATCTCAATCAGTTGGCCAAGAAAGACAAGCAGTTGCGTAAACTTGTGGCCGATCTGAATAGTCATCAGGTGGCCAGAATTCAGGACAACTCATCCAAAACCCGACTGAGTATTCTCTATTATGCGATCGTCGGCAATGCCACGATGATCTCGAAACAGACTCTTGAACTGCTGGAAATTTTCGACCAATCCTTTGGTGAAATTGACGAGAATTCGACCGGCGAGTCCTGACGGAAACATTCAAACCGAGAGAAAAAAATAACGCCTCCAGATTCTTCAAGGCGTTATTTTTTTCGTAACTATTCAGCAGGATGGCCTCGAGGTGCCCACTTCAAGGGTGTCTGTCGCCTGGATGGCGACGGTCAAGCCCCATGGATGGGTTCATGCGGCCCTTGGAGTGGGCACCTCGAGGCCATCCATCACGCCGCTGAATAGTTACTTTTTTTCTCCGTTTCCGCTTATTTGCTTGGCACGCCCGCCCCTTTCTGGCATAATCGCGCGGTTTTGTAAAAATCTTTATTTATAAAGGGTTTAACTGATGTCGGAAAAGATTCGCAACATCGCTATTATCGCCCACGTCGACCATGGCAAGACCACCCTGGTCGATGCCATGTTGATCCAGTCTGGCGTGTTTCGTGAAAACCAGGCGATCACCGAACGGGTGATGGACAGCAACGACCTGGAAAAGGAGCGGGGGATCACCATCCTCTCGAAAAACCTTTCGGTTCATCACGGTGACTTGAAGATCAATATTGTTGATACTCCGGGGCATGCCGACTTCGGCGGCGAGGTGGAGCGGATTCTGAAGATGGTCGACTCGGTGCTGTTGCTGGTCGATGCTTTTGACGGGCCGATGCCGCAGACCCGTTTTGTGTTGAAGAAATCTCTCGATCTGGGAATCAAGCCGATTGTCGTGATCAACAAGATCGACCGTCCGGGCGCGCGTCCGGAAGAGGTGGTCGACATGGTTTTCGATCTTTTCTGCGAGCTGAATGCCAACGACGATCAGCTCGATTTTCCGATTGTTTATGCCAGCGCAAAGAACGGTTACGCCAAGCACGAACTGGAAGACGAATCGGAGAACCTGGAGCCGTTGTTCGAGGTTATTCGTGACCGGGTTGATCCACCACAGGTCGATATTGACGCGCCTTTCCAGCTGCTGGTCACCAACATTGCTTACAATAAGTTTATCGGCCGAGTCGCCACCGGCAAAATTTTCAACGGTCGGGTGAAATCGGGTGAAACGGTGGCCTGGATCAATAAGAACGGCAAGATCAAGAATGGCCGGATTTCCAAGCTGCTCGGTTATCAGGGTCTGCAGCAGGTCGAGATCGAGCAGGCAATTGCCGGCGATATCGTCACCATTGCCGGTTTCGATGAGCTGGGCATCGGTGAAACCCTGGCTTCGGCCGAAAATCCCCAGCCGCTGCCGTACGTGGCGATTGACGAGCCGACCCTGTCGATGAATTTCATGGTCAGTAACTCACCTTTTGCCGGACGGGAAGGGAAGTATGTTACCTCGCGGAATATCCGTGATCGCCTGATGAAGGAGTTACGGACCAATGTTTCGCTGCGGGTTGAGGACACTGACAACACCGATACCTTCAAGGTTTCCGGACGTGGCGAGCTGCACCTGTCGATCCTGATCGAGAATATGCGCCGTGAAGGCTTCGAGATGTCGGTCTCCAAGCCCGAAGTCATCTATCGTGAGATCGACGGCCAACGTTGCGAGCCGATGGAGTATTTATCGATCGATGTGCCGGAGGAATACCAGGGGGCGGTGATCGAAAAACTCGGTTCCCGCAAGGCGGAGATGGTGTCGATGCAGACGATGGAGGGCACCAACCGGATCGAATTTATTATTCCGGCCCGCGGCCTGATCGGCTTCCGCACCGAGTTCATGACCGAAACCCGGGGAACCGGGGTGATGAACCATACTTTCCATGAGTACGCACCCTACAAGGGGCCGATCACCGGGCGGAAAAACGGCGTGCTGATCTCGATGGATGCGGGCGTGTCGATCGGCTACTCATTATTCAATCTGCAGGACCGGGGAATCCTCTTTATCGGGGCGGGAGTTGAGGTCTACGAAGGGATGATCATTGGCCAGCACGCCAAGGAGAATGATCTTGTCGTCAACGCCTGTAGAGGGAAAAAGTTGACTAACGTGCGAGCTTCCGGCACCGACGAGTCCACGCGCCTGACCACGGCGACCATCCTGTCGCTGGAGCAAGCATTGGAATATATTGATGATGATGAGCTGGTCGAGGTGACACCGAAGTCCATTCGTCTGCGCAAGAGATACCTGGACGCTACGCAGCGGAAAAAGATGGAAAAGAAACAGAAGTGATGCCGCTGCGGGCAATAACGGTTGAAATAACCTGTCCGCCGACGGTCTAAAGCCGCATGTCGAGACGTTTCATTTTTTCGACCAGTGTCGTTCGGTTGATCCGCAGCAGGTCGGCAGCGCGGGCTTTGATCCCACTTCCCAGTGTCAGTGCCTGCTGAATCATCTGTCGCTCGATGTCGGCAAGCGCCTGATTCATATCGATACCTGTACTGCTGAGTTGCGGTGATGCGGTGATAATTTCCCGGTTTGCTTTGCCGATATCGGGAGGGAGGTCATTACAGGTGATCGTCTCTCCATCGGTCAGCGCAACGGTCCGCTCGATGACATTTTCCATTTCCCGGACGTTGCCCGGCCAGTCGTAGGCTTCCATCGCCTGTAACGATTCCTGGTCGAGCGTCATCAACGGACGGTGCATCTCCTTGCAGATTTTATTGAGAAAAAACCTGGCCAGCAGTTCGATATCCCCGCGCCGCTCTTTGAGTGGCGGCAGGACGATAGGAATAACGTTCAGGCGATAGTAAAGATCCTCACGGAAACGACCGGCCTTGACCTGTTCTTCCAGGTCGGCGTTAGTGGCAGATAGCAGGCGTATATTCAAGATGATTTTGCGGCTTGAGCCGACCCGTTCAAATTCGTGCTCTTGCAGCACCCGAAGCAGTTTCATTTGTAATTGCAGCGGCATGTTGCCGATTTCATCAAGGAAAATTGTCCCGCCGTTGGCGGCTTCGAATTTGCCGGGCTTGTCGCTGACGGCGCTGGTGAATGCCCCCTTGACATGACCAAAAAGCTCCGATTCGAGCAGGTCGGCGGGGATTGCCCCGCAGTTGATGGCGATGAACGGTTTATTGCTGCGCGGGCTGTTAAAGTGGATTGCCTTGGCGACAAGCTCTTTGCCGGTTCCGGACGCACCAAGAATCAGGATTGTCGAGTCGGTGTTGATCACTTTCTCGATCCGGGTAAACACCTGCTGCATCGCCTGGCTGGTACCGACGATATTGTCAAACTTGTACCTTCTGTGCAGTTGCTGTCGCAGATACTGGTTTTCGATCACCAGCTGGCTTTTTTCCAGAGCTTTGGCAACCTGAAGCTTCAACCGTTCAAAATGAAACGGTTTGGTGATGTAATCGAAGGCCCCTTCTTTCATTGCTTCGACGGCTGTTTCTGCGGAGGCATTGCCGGTGATCAGGATGACGCAGGTTTGCGGTGAGTCCTCCTTGACCTGTTTGAGGATATCAATACCGCTGACTCCGGGAAGAAACAGGTCGCTGATAATCAATTCAAAAGACTGTTTCTTTAAAAGGGCCAGGGCCTTTTCGCCGGAATGGCAGCTGTTGACACGGTAGCCCGCCCGCCCGAGCAGCAGTGAAAGGGCTTTACAGCTCTCCTGTTCATCATCAATCAGTAAAATCTGCGCGACTTGTTGCGGCATGGAAACCTCCAGGGCAAGGAGCGTCATTTCATTGACGTAGCCTAGCATGAGCCTGTTCTCGTCATCAAGTATTAATCGGATTTGCGGGAAGGCGCCGAACAATTAGTTGACACTAATTGTTCTTTGTGACAAACTGGGTTCGGTACGAACTGTCCCGATGAGAATGAGGTCTTTATGCTGGACGGCATCGCTTCACGAACGATTGCATATACTGCCGATCTTCCTGCTACGCAGACTGACCCGGCTGCGACCGTCACCCCGAATGGCGAGCACGAAGAGACGCTGATCAAT
>JAADGW010000128.1:0-15512 GCA_013152145.1 Deltaproteobacteria bacterium | reverse complement strand
CCCGGCCGGGATGAGGTTGGTGCAGACGGTCGCAAGCGAGATTCGTTTGAGTTAAGTCAGGAGGCAGAAGAAATTCGCCGGTTACAGACGCGTGACCGTGAAGTTCGTGCTCACGAGGCGGCTCATGCCGGCGCTGGTGGAGCTTATGCCGGTGGACCGAGTTTTTCCTACGAGCATGGCCCGGATGGTCGAACCTATGCAGTTGACGGTGAAGTCAGTATTGATGTCTCTTCTGTCAGCGGTGATCCCCAGGCGACTTTACAAAAGGCCCAGCAGGTTCGTGCGGCGGCACTCGCACCGGCGGAACCCTCTGCGCAGGACATGCGGGTCGCACAACGTGCACAGTCAATGGCAGCGACAGCACGGATGGAAGTTTCCCAAACGATGGCGGCTGAATCAACCGGTGACGGAGGCCAGGTGACCCCATCGGCAACGTCCGGGGACTCTGCTGAGAGTGACTCCATTGCGGCTTCGACGGTTCAGTCACAATCATCGGTTTCGACCCGTCATGCCCCCGCTGGACTTTCCCGTCTGAGTGTTTACGCCTGAGACTCCCTTCCCACCGCATTTTTTTGCCTATTGAATCACAAATATGATAATAAATCTTTTTAGTGTAATTGTTTGATATCACATCATTTCTCTGCTTGTGACAGGATTGATAGTTGTCTTTTTAACCACGATCTGTAAAAATAAAACGCTATTCTAGCTTGACACCAGTGCTTGCTTTCTGCTTCTATGTGGCAGTAAAAATCTGTAACCCACTGATATTACAATAAAAATTTAGTTATAATGAATTTTTTTAGCGATCTCAAAATATCCCAAATTTGTTAATATAAATTGTTTTTTGAGAGGATGAGACCATGAGTGTAACAAGGTTCAAGAAAATTATGGCGGCCAATCGTGGGGAAATTGCAATTCGAATTTTCCGTGCCTGTACCGAACTGGGGATTTCAACGGTTGCGATCTATTCCGAAGAGGATCGCCTCTCTCTGCATCGCTACAAGGCGGACGAGGCTTATCAGATCGGCAAAGGGAAGGGCCCGATCGATGCCTACCTGTCGATCGATGAGATTATCGACCTGGCGCGTAAAAAAGATGTTGACGCGATCCATCCCGGCTACGGTTTCCTGTCGGAAAATGCGGATTTTGCTGAAGCTTGTGAACGTGCCGGGATTGTCTTTATCGGCCCGACTCCGGAGATCCAACGTCAGCTCGGTGACAAGGTTTCGGGTCGCCTGATGGCGGTTGAAGCCGGCGTCCCGGTTGTTCCCGGCACCAAAAATCCGGTTCAGACCGACGAGGAGGCGTTGATTTTTGCCAAGGAGTGCGGTTATCCAATTATCGCCAAGGCCAGCGCCGGCGGTGGTGGCCGCGGTATGCGTGTGGCGAACAACCAGAAAGAGCTGCTCGAAGGAATCCGCAGTGCGGCTTCCGAAGCCCAGGCCGCGTTTGGTGATGCAACCGTTTTTCTGGAAAAATATATTGAGAATCCCAAACACGTTGAGGTGCAGATCCTTGGCGATAATTATGGCAATCTGGTGCATTTTTACGAGCGTGATTGCTCGATTCAGCGGCGCCACCAGAAAGTTATCGAGACGGCACCATCGCTCTCTTTGAGTAAGAAAAAGCGAGAAGAACTCTGTGCCCATGCGCTGAAAGTCGCCAAATCGGTTAACTATCGCAATGCCGGAACAATTGAGTTTCTGATGGATAAACAGGGCGACTTCTTTTTTATTGAGGTCAACCCGCGGATCCAGGTTGAGCATACCGTCACCGAGCTGGTGACCATGCGCAATCTGGTGCAGGCGCAGATCCGTATCGCCGAAGGCTACAAGCTCTCTGACCCGGAGATCGGTATTAAAAGCCAGAAAGATATCGAGCTGCGCGGTTACGCCATTCAGTCGCGGATTACCACCGAAGATCCGGCGAACAATTTCGCCCCCGATTTCGGCACCATCAAGGCCTATCGGACTGCTGCCGGGTTCGGTGTCCGCCTCGATGCTGCGGCCGGTTATGCCGGTGCTCTGATCACGCCGCACTATGATTCGCTGCTGGTCAAAGTTTCAACCTGGGGGTTAAAATTCGACGAAGCGGCTCGCACCATGCACCGGGCCCTGCAGGAATTCCGTATCCGCGGCGTAAAGACCAATATCGGTTTCCTTGAAAAGGTGATCACCCATCCGGTTTTTCTGAAAGGTGAGTGTGATACCTCTTTTCTCGATAAACATCCGGAAGTTTTTGACCTGCGTATCAAGAAGGACCGTGCCAACAAGATCCTCAACTATATCGGTCATACCACGGTGAACGGATATCCCGGGATTGCCCCGGAAAAGGCGCTGCACTACAAAGATCTGCGCGAAGCGGATGTCCCGGAAATTCCCTACGGTCAGGCCCATCCGCGCGGCTCCCGCGATATTCTGCGCGAAAAGGGCGTCAAGGGATTGGCCGAGTGGGCCCGGAAGCACAAGCAGCTGCTGATCACTGATACCACCATGCGTGATGCCCATCAGTCACTGATGGCGACCCGCTTTCGGACCTACGATCTGGATCGGATTGCCGAGGCGACCGCGCATCTGGGCGGCGGTCTCTTCTCGTTGGAGATGTGGGGGGGGGCGACCTACGATGTCGCGATGCGTTTTCTGCGTGAAGATCCCTGGGAGCGGCTGGAGCGGTTGCGGGAGAAAATTCCGAATATCCTTTTCCAGATGTTGTTGCGCGGGTCCAATGCGGTCGGATACACGAACTACCCCGATAATGTAGTGCAGGCGTTTGTCGCCAAGGCCGCCGAGTGCGGGATCGATGTGTTTCGGGTTTTCGATTCACTGAACTGGACAACCGGCATGAAGGTGGCGATGGAGGCGGTGCAAAAGAGCGGCGCCATCTGTGAAGCGGCGATCTGTTATACCGGCAACATTCTTGATCCGAAGCGCGACAAATATCCGCTTGAGTACTACGTCGGCATGGCCAAAGAGCTTGAGGTGATGGGCGCAGATATTCTGGCGATCAAAGATATGGCCGGACTGCTCAAGCCGTTTGCTGCCGAAAAGTTGGTCAAGGCACTGAAGAGCGAGATTGGTCTGCCGATCCACCTGCATACCCACGACACCTCCAGTAACGGTGTCGCCATGCTGATGATGGCGGCCCAGGCCGGCTGCGATATCGTCGATACGGCACTCTCTTCGGTCTCCGGTTTGACTGCACAGCCGAATATGAATGCGCTGCTGGCGACGTTGGAAGGGACCATCTGGGATCCCAAACTGGATATGGACGGGCTGCAGAAACTGGCCAACTACTGGGAGACCTGCCGGACTTACTACGCCCCCTTTGAATCAGAACTGCGCAGCGGGACCGCCCAGGTTTATCATCATGAAATCCCCGGCGGTCAGTACTCCAACTACAAGCCACAGGTCGAAGGTCTGGGCCTCGGCCATCGCTGGGAGGAGTGCAAGGAGATGTACCGCAAGGTCAACGACATGTTCGGCGATCTGGTTAAAGTGACCCCGTCATCGAAGATTGTCGGCGACATGGCGATGTTCATGATTCAGAACGATCTGGAGCCGGAGGACGTTTATCAGCGTGGCCATGAACTGGTCTTTCCGCAGGGCGTGGTCGATTTCTTCAAAGGGATGATCGGTCAACCCTACGGCGGTTTTCCAGAAAAGTTGCAGAAGATTATTCTCAAAGGAGAACAACCACTCACCTGTCGGCCGGGCGAACTGCTTGAGCCGGTCGATTTTGTCCTGAAAAAAGACGAGTTGGAGAAGAAGCTCGGCCACAAGGTGCGTGATGAGGATGTGTTGTCGGCGGTACTCTACCCGGGGGTTTTTGAAGAGTTCGATCGCTTCCGGCAGGAATACAGCGATACCTCTTTTCTGCCAACCCCGGTCTTCTTCTATGGCCTTGATGTCGGCGATGAGGTCAGCATCGATATCGAGGCCGGTAAGACTCTGATCGTCAAACTCAACGCCATCGGCCGGGTGCGTGAGGACGGCACCCGTAACATCTATTTTGAACTCAACGGGGAACCGCGGAGTGCAACGGTCAAGGATGACTCGGTCGAGGCGGATGAGGCCAGTCATGTCAAGGCTGATCCGGATAATGCTAAAGAGATCGGTGCGCCGATGCCGGGTAAAATCTTCAAGCTGATGGTCAATGTCGGTGATGAGGTTAAGGCGGGGGATGTGCTGCTGGTGACCGAGGCGATGAAGATGGAAACCAACATCAAAGCCAAGAAGGACGGGGTCATCAAGCAGCTGGTCTTCGGTGAAGGGGATCAGGTTGATCAGGGGGACCTGCTGCTGGCCTTCGAATAACCGACGTACCTATTCAGCAGCGCGGTGGATGACCTCGCGCTGCCCACTCCAAGGGCCGCATGAACCCTTGAATGGGCACCCCGAGGCCATCTGGCTGAAGAGTTACTGACCGACAACAATGCAGCCGTGTGAATTTCAGCCGAACCGAAATGGTCCGGCTGTTTTTTTGGTTTTAATCGACAAAGCGTCAGCCTGACAGCAGGCTGTCGATCTTTTTCTGCAGCAGCGTGCGGATCGATTGGCTGTCTGCCATGGCCAGGGCTTTGCGGGCCAGAGCTTCCGCCTCGGCCGTATCGATTCGACAGATAAGCTCCTTCAGTTTTGGAATGTAGGGCGCCGAGAGAGAAAATTGCCGGATACCGATGCCGACCAGAACCAGCAGACAGACCGGGTCCGTTGCCATCTCGCCGCACAAGCAGAGATCTGTCCGTTGCTCGCGGGTAACCCTTGTCAGGGCCTCAAGAGACAGAAGCACGGCCGGGTGAAGCGGGTCGTAATAGTGTTGGACCAGCGGGTTGCCGCGATCAGCTGCCAGCAGGTACTGGATCAGATCATTCGTGCCGAGTGAAAAGAAGTCGACTTCTTTGGCCAGGTGCGGTGCCAGTCGGACGGCAGCTGGAACTTCAATCATGGCGCCCAGCGGGACATCTGCGGAAAACGGGATCTGCAGTTGCGTTAAGTTCTGTACCGCTTCAGCGACGGCGGCCTTGCAGTTGCGGATCTCCTCCATGTTGGAAATCATCGGGAACAGCAGCCGTATCGGTCCGTGGATTGCGGCCATCAGGATGGCCTCAATCTGAGTGCGGAAGATCTCTTTATTGTCGAGGCTGACCCTGACGGAGCGCCAGCCCATGAACGGGTTGTCTTCCTTGGGGGGAGTGAAGTAGGGGAGTGCTTTATCGCCACCGATGTCGAGGGTGCGGATGGTGACCGGATCGCCGTTGAATTCCTCAATGACCCGGCGATAGAGTTTGTACTGATCGTCCCGGTCGGGAAAACTGCTGCGGGCCATGTAGGGGAATTCAGTGCGGTAAAGGCCGACCCCCTCGGCGCCGTTGCGAAGTGCAATGTCGATGTCGCTGACCAGTCCGATGTTGGCGCGCAGAATGATCCGTTTGTTATCCCGGGTGGTCGCCGGAATGTCGCGTAGTTTATCGAGCCGTTGTTTCTCCTGCAGGCGATCATGTTCGAGTCGAAAATACTCGTCAAGAATGGAATCGCTGGGGTTCAGGTAGAGGCACCCGGCGTTGGCATCCAGAATCAGCTCACTGTCGGTCTTAATGAGCGATACCGCACCCTTGACGCCGATCAGGGCGGGAATGCCGAGGCCTTTGGCCATGATGACCGAGTGCGAATTGGCCTCGCTCGATTCAATGACCATGCCGCGGATCAGTTTATGGTCAAGAATGGCCATATCTGACGGGAGCAACCGTTTCGCCACCAGAATCCCGGCGCGATGCAGCAACAGCCCTTCTGCTTTATGTCCCACCAGATTAGCCAGCAGCCGGCGGCCGATATCCTCCATGTCGGCGGCTCGTTCACGCAGATAGGCATCTTCCATGTCGGCAAAGGCATCGAGATAACCGGCGATCACTTTTTTCAGCGCGTACGGAGCACTGTGCCCCTCATCAATCAGGTCATGCAGACGCTCGATAAAGCCCCGGTCTTCGAGAATCATCAGGTGGGTATGAAAGATGGCTGCATCTTTCTGGGTTAAGCGGTCAGCGACCCGTTTTTCCAGGTAGAGGGTCTGGATGCGGGTTTTACGCAACGCTTCATCCAGTTTTTTCAGCTCGACAGCGACATCCGTATCAGCATTATCAAAAACATCAGCGAATCCGAACTGTTGGTCGATGATGTTCGCCTGGCCGGTGACAACGCCGGGATAGGCGATCTGCCCCCGCAGGACGGTCGGCTCGGCGGTTTCGGCTCTGGGTTGCGTCGGCTGATTCGCCTCACCGGGCAGATGTTGGCTGTCGATTGCGTCAAGCAGGCGGGCATTCACCACGATAGAGGCGACTTGAAAGGCAATGGTGGCCAGAGTCGAGAGCTGCTCTTCTGAGAAGTGATGAGCTTTGCGGGTCTGGATAACCAGTACCCCGATCGATTGATTGCGATCAAACAGCGGGATACCGACAAAGGTGTGAAACTGCTCTTCTTTAGTCTCGGCAAAATAGCGGTAGTGTGGATGATTCTGCGGTTCCTCAAGTGCAATAATGCGCTGTTCTTTGGCCACCTGCCCGGTCAATCCCTCGCCGATTTTCAGGTTGACGCTGCCGATTGATGCCGGATCAAGACCGTACGTCGCGCACAAGCACAGAGTGCAATGGTCGTCATCCAGCAGGTAGAGTGAACAGACATCCGAACCGGCTCTTTCGGCGACCAGGCTGACGATGTTGTTGATTGTTTCGTCAAGATCATGGGACTGCAGAATCAGCGTACTGATATCCTGCAGGGTGCTGAGGCCGAGACTGCAATCGGATTTTTTGTGAGTTTTGGGGGTCATCAGGGGGCCGTATAAAGGTCATGAGAATAAACGCATAAAGTCTAACGTAAATCGGTCCGCATTGCGACCGCAAAAAAATCAAAAAAAAACGCCGCCAAGGGGAGAGAGTTCCTTGGCGGCGTAAGAGGGATGTAACTGTCCGTTCGGGCGGGAACGTGATAAATCCCTATGCATTTGCTGTGTAGTCAGCAAAAGATGTGCCACTATTTGCGGTTGGGAGAGATCGCGGTGAAATGGGCTTGTTCTGCCGGTGTGTTGTCCATGGTTGAGGAGGAATTGTGTCAAGAGTGGCACATGAAACCCCGGCTAAGTAGCGATCTGGTCTTATCGCCGGGCCGATTGGCGAAAATACCATGTGCCATTTTTGGCACATGGTATTAAGATTTGTGCACTATTTGGCACACTGTCTATTTTTTGTCACGGTAACATTTGCTGTCGATGTTCTGTTTCTGCAACATACGATAAAAGCTCCGGCGGGGGATATCTGCCAGTCGCGCGGCGGCAGAAATATTGCCGCCGGTGGCCCGCAGAAAATGGATCAACAGGTCCGCTTCGATTTTTCTGACTTGCTGATCGCGTTGCGGGCGCAGGCCGGAATCTCCATCGGTCATGACCCCCTGCTGTTTTCTCAGCAGTTCAGCAAAGACAACCGGCAGCTGCTCCAGGTGAATGACCTGATCCGGGGAAAGAACAACCGCCCGTTCGATGATGTTCTGCAGCTCGCGGATATTGCCCGGCCAGTGATAGCAGCTCAGCGCCTGCCTGGCCTGATGGTCGATTTTATGGATGGTCTTGTTCAGCCGCCGGGCGGCATGATTGAGAAAATGGTCAACCAGCGGTTGCAGGGAGTTCAGCCGGTTGCGTAATGGCGGCAGGGTGATGGTGAAAACATTGATCCGGTAAAACAGATCTTCGCGGAACCAGCCCTTGCTGATCCCTTCTTCGAGCGGCTTGTTGGTTGCGGCGATAATCCGCACATCGACTCTGCTGGTTTGGTTGCTGCCGACCGGTTTGATTTCACCGCTGTCGAGCACTCGCAGCAGCTCAGCCTGGAGTTTTGGCGTAATATCGCCGATTTCGTCGAGAAAAATGGTCCCGCCGGAGGCGGCCTCGAACAGGCCCTTTTTATCCGCCACGGCGCCGGTAAACGAGCCTTTTTTGTGGCCGAAAAGTTCACTCTCCAGCAAGCTGTCGGTCAGCGTTGTGCAGTTGACGGTCACCAGCGGTTTGTCGGCGCGCAGGCTGGCTTCGTGAATCGCGCGCGCGGTCAATTCCTTGCCGGTACCGCTTTCACCGCGGATCAGCACCGAGGTTGGTGTCGGGCCAACCTGTTTGATCATGTGCAGAACCCCCTGCGTGCGCGAATCATTGCCGATGATTGACGCTCCGGCATACTCCTGATCAAGTGCCCGACGGGCCAGGTCGTACTTCTGTTCAAGGTTGGTGCGGTCCTCTTCCAGCCGATTCATCGAGTAGGGCAGGCACATGCGGGTATCGGCCAGCCCTTGATAGACAGCAATCGCGTGTTCACGACAGGTCGCGTAGCCGCAGCTTGCACAGTTGAGTTCGTCCTGCTCAGTGTACTTTTCGGTCTCGTTTAAAATTCTCCTGATGGAATCACCGCCGGGATGCTCCAGCTTGTACAGCTTGTTGGAGAACTGGCGATCAAGCTGCAACTGCTCAGGCACTTTCAGGTAGTGCGTCGAAGGTTGATAAGGAATGTCCAGCTTCTGGTAGTTGATAATCAGGTTGCGTTTGGAAAAAGATGTCAGCCGGTTGGTTCGTCCGGGACCGCCGATACAGCCGCCGCTGCAAAAGCGAACATCGACATATTGCGGTGAAATCCGTCCGGCGGCCAGATCGTGAATAACTTCCATACTCGCTTCTTCGCCGACGGTTGAAACAAAGTTCGGGTCCAACCCATTGTTGACGATCCCGAAATTGTTGAACGGGCCACCGACAATAGAAAAACTCCGACCGCTGCTGGTCGGCAGACCGGCAAATGGAGATTTTCCGAGCCGGTGCGGATCGATCTTCCGCTCGTGCAGCATCTGGTTTAATTCATTGTAGGTCAGCACCGTGTCGATAGCACCTTTGACCGGCTCTGATGCGATCTCAAATTTTCCGCCAATACAGGAACTGATGTAGATCACCTGAATGTCCTGTCCGCGGTGGGCCTTGATATAGCGGCCGATAGCGACCATCGGTGAAACAACCGGAACCAGGTTTTTCAGCAGGCGGGGATGGTGGCGTTCGATCAGGTCGACAACGGTCGGGCAATGGCTGGAAATCAGTGGATAGTCAAGTTGTTCAGCGATCAATTCCCGGTATTCCGGGGCAATCAGTTCGACTCCGGCAGTCCCCTCGAGGACTTCGTCAAAACCGATTTTTTTCAGGGCGGTGACCATTTGCGCCGGGTCAAGATCGTAAAAGAAGGCCGGGAATGAACAGCCGAGCACGGCGACGACCGGTTGTTTGCTGCGCAGGTGTTGCTCGGTTTCTTTGATCGCGTCAGCGATGACCTTCGCTTTCTGGGAGCAGCTCTGAATACATTTACCGCAGCCGATACAGCGCTGATGAATCACCTCTGTCGCATCCTGAAAGACACCGATGGCCTTGGTCGGACAGTTGCGCACACAAGCGTAACACTTGCGGCAGCGATCGCGGATGGTCGCGATCGGACCAGAGTTTTTGCTCGTCGTCATGCTGGAATCCTTCAGTCGGTGGACTCTTCAGCAGCGCGATGGATGGCCTCGGGATGCCCACTCCAAGGGCCGCATGAACCCATCCATGGGGCTTGACCGTCGCCATCCAGGCGACAGACACCCTTGCAGTGGGCATCCCGAGGCCATCCTGCTGAAGAGTTACCAGACGTAAAAATACTTGCAGATTGTGCCATTTGTGGCACAGGGGTGTCAAGCTGAGGTTCGCAACAGGTAACGTCCGACCTGATGACTGTGATGACAGGCGACCAGGTGTCCATCACCGCAGTCGGTAAGCGGCGGATCAGACTCCCGGCAGAGGTTGTCGGCATAGGGGCAGCGGGGGTGAAAATAGCAGCCGCTCGGCGGGTTGATCGGTGAGGGGACTTCTCCCGACAGCGGTGCCGGGCGAGGCTGTCCCGGGTCAGGAATCGGGACGGCGTTGAGCAGTGCTTCGGTGTAGGGATGGCGCGGTTGGCGGTAAAGCTCGACCGCCGTTACCAGCTCGACGATTTTGCCGAGATACATCACGGCGACCCGGTCGCTGACATGTTCGATCACGGCCAGATCATGAGCGATGAACAGGTAGCTGAGGTTGTTTTCCTGCTGGATTTCCTGTAGCAGGTTCAGGATCTGCGCCTGTACCGAGAGGTCGAGAGCAGAGACCGGTTCGTCGGCGATGATCAGCCTGGGCTGCACTGCCAGGGCTCGGGCAATACCGACCCGCTGCCGCTGACCGCCGGAGAACTCATGCGGGTAGCGGTGCTCGTGTTCAGCGGTCAGGCCGACCTTGTCCAGCAGTTGGATAACCAGATCACGAATCTGCCGGCCCGGGGCCAGTTTATGAATAATAAACGGTTCGCTGAGGATCTCCCCGACGGTCATTCGCGGATTGAGCGAAGAAAATGGATCTTGAAAAATCATCTGCAGCTGTCGCCGAAAAGGACGCATCCGCCGCGGCGAGAGGCTGGTCAGTTCGGTCCCGGCAAACAGCACCTGGCCTTGATCGGCCTGCAGCAGTTGTACGATCAGTTTGCCGGTGGTCGATTTTCCACAGCCCGATTCCCCGACCAGGCCGAGCGTTTCTCCTTCAGCCAGGGTAAAGGAGAGATCGTCAACAGCGATCAGACGTTTTTGTGATCCCCCCAGGGAATCTGTCATGCGGAAGCTTTTCCGCAGGTTGCGGACCTCGAGCAACGGCATCGTCAATATCTCCAGCAGCGGACCCAGTGTTCCGTTTCGATTTCGATCAGTTCCGGAGCCCGATGACCGCACGGCGGGCTGGGAGTATTGCAGCGCTCGATGAACAGGCAGCCGTCATGATGTTCCCGCAGGTCGGGCAACTGGCCGGGAATGGTCGGCAGAGCCTCTTTCTGACCGAGTCGGGGGATGCAATTGAGCAGCCCTTGGGTATAGGGGTGCAGGGGATTATTGAACAGTTTGGCAACCGGCCCGGTTTCGACGATTTTGCCGGCGTACATGATGGCCAGTTTGTCCGCATTGCCGGCGACAATCCCCAGATCATGACTGATCAGCAAGGTGGCCATCTGCCGTTCTTCTTTCAATTTTTTCAGCAGATCCATGATCTGTGCCTGGATGGTTACATCGAGGGCGGTGGTCGGTTCATCGGCAATCAGCAGCTTCGGGTCGCAGGCCAGAGCGATGGCAATCATGATTCGTTGCCGCTGCCCGCCCGAGAGCTGATGTGGATAATCCCGCAGCCGTCGTTCGGGATCAGAAATGCCGACCAGGACGAGCAGTTCGGCCGCTTTGTCGAGGGCCTGTCGCGGGCTGGCGCCTTCATGCAGACGCAGCACCTCAGCGATCTGTTCGCCGATGCGAAATACCGGGTTCAACGAGGTCATCGGCTCCTGAAAGATCATCGAAATTTCATTGCCGCGGATCCGCCGCATTTCAATATCCGGCAACATCAGCAAATCATGTCCCGAAAGGCGGATTTCACCGTTGACCACCCGTCCCGGTTCCGGCAGCAGCCGCAACAGCGAGAGGGCGGTCATCGATTTTCCGCAGCCCGATTCACCGACCAGGGCGAGCGTTTCTCCCTGATCAATCGTAAAGGAAATATCATTGACCGCTTTTACCAGGCCGGAGCGGGTAAAGAAATAACTGCACAGATTTTTGACGACAAGACGTGGAGGCATGCGTTTCTCTAGTTGAAATTTCAATTGCTTCATGTGTACACGCTGGCGTGCCAATGGTCAAGTATCCTTCGCTTTGCAAAGTGCAGGCTGCGTGCTAGTATCCGCGCACCCAAAATGCTTTAAAAGGAATGAACCCGCATGACCGAACCCGCAACAACCGAGATGAGACAATTGCTGGTTGAGGAAACCGGCTTACGACTGGAGCAGGTGGCGCAGACCGTTGCCCTGCTGGAAGAGGGCTCCACGGTTCCCTTTATTGCCCGTTATCGCAAAGAGGCAACCGGCGAGCTGGACGAAGTACAGATCCGTTTGCTTCAGGAACGGCTCGACTATCATAAGGAATTGGACGAGCGGCGCCGGACGATTCTCAAATCGATTGATGAACAGGGAAAACTGACGACGGAACTGCGGCTAAAACTGCTCACCTGTCGGCAGAAAACCGAGCTGGAAGATCTCTACCTGCCATACAAACCGAAACGTCGGACCAAAGCGACGATTGCCCGCGAGCGGGGACTTGAGCCGCTCGCCGAACAGCTGTTGACGGCGGTTGGTCCCGGTGCGGAACTGGAGCAACTGGCGACCCCGTTTATCAACCGCGAACAGGATGTGGTCGATATCGAAAGCGCTCTGGCCGGGGCCGGACATCTCTTGGCGGAACAGTTTGCCGACAGTGCCGAGGCCCGGGCGCTGGTGCGTGATCTGACCTGGCAGCAGGGGTTGTTCCGCTCGCAAGCGGCGCGGGGCAAAGAAGCGACCGTCAGTAAGTACGAGATGTACTACGACTTCTGCGAGCCGATCCGATCGGTACCGTCACACCGGATGCTGGCGATGCGTCGTGGGGAAAAAGAAGAGCTGCTGCGGTTATCGGTGGACGCCCCGGAAGAGGAGATACGGGCACGGCTGGAGCGCTTGTTGATCCCGCCGAACAGCCGTTTTTGTGGTTGGTTACGAAAAGTGATTGTCGATGCCTACAATCGGCTGCTGGCCCCGTCTATCGAGGTGGAGCTGCGGCTGCGGGCAAAAAAGGCTGCCGATGAAGAGGCGATCCGGGTGTTTGCCGAAAATCTGCGCAACCTGTTGCTGGCGGCTCCGGCCGGCAGTTGCCGGGTACTCGGCGTCGATCCCGGCCTGCGGACCGGGTCGAAGTTGGCAGCGGTTGACGAAACCGGCAGGTTTCTGGAGCATGTGACAATTTATCCCCATACCGGTGGCGGTCGGATTGAGATGGCCCGGCGGGAACTGTTGCGGTTGCTCAAAACACACAAGATTGACATGATCGCCATCGGTAACGGCACCGCCGGTCGCGAAATGGATCAGTTTGTGCGGCGCTGTTTGCAGGAGAGCGGTATGAAGCTGCAGGCGGTGATGGTCAGTGAGGCGGGTGCCAGTATTTACTCGGCATCGGATATCGCGCGCGAAGAATTTCCTGATCTCGATCTGACTGTCCGGGGCGCCATCTCCATTGCCCGGCGGTTGCAGGATCCGCTGGCCGAACTGGTCAAGGTCGATCCGAAAAGTATCGGCGTCGGTCAGTATCAGCATGATGTCAGTCAGTCAGCGCTGAAGAAAGCGCTCGATGAAGTGGTGGAGTCCTGTGTCAATTACGTCGGGGTCGACCTGAATACCGCCAGCTGGGCACTGCTCAGCTTTGTTTCCGGTATCGGCGAGTCGCTGGCCAAAGCGATTGTTCGCCAGCGGGATGCGCAGGGTGTTTTCAATCGTCGCAGGCAATTGCTGGAAGTGCCGCGCTTCGGTCGCAAAGCGTTTGAGCAGGCGGCCGGGTTTCTGCGTATCCGCAACGCCGAACAGCCTCTTGATAATACCGCCGTCCACCCGGAACGTTATCCGCTGGTTGAACAGATGTCGGCCGATGTCGGGGTATCGGTTCCGCAACTGATTGTCGAACCGGTGTTGCTGAGCAAAATCGACCTGAACGCCTATCGCAGTGATGATGTCGGTCTGCCGACCCTGCAGGATATTATCAGCGAATTGAAAAAGCCGGGCCGTGATCCGCGCCGGACCTTTGTCGCCACATCGTTTCGCGAAGATGTGATGGAGATAAAGGATCTCAAAGAAGGGATGCAGCTGGGCGGGGTGGTGACAAATGTGGCGGCATTCGGAGCTTTTGTCGATATCGGCGTCCATCAGGACGGGTTGGTGCATATCAGTCAACTGGCAGATCGGTTTGTCAAAGATCCGAACCAGGTGGTCAAGGTCGGGCAGCAGGTACAGGTGCGGGTACTCACGGTCGATCTGCAGCGCAAGCGGATTGCTCTGAGTATGAAATCCGGCCCGACGGATAAAACCGATGTGGCGGAGCACTCATCGCGGCCGGGGAAAAAATCAACTGCAAAAATAACAACGGGCAGGGTGACCACCGACCTGGCCAGCGCGCTGGAAAAATCCGGTTTCCGGGTCAAGAAAAGGAAATAGTGAATTGATGGATAGAAAACTGGTTGATCTGCATATCCACTCGACTTGTTCTGACGGTTTTTATTCCCCCGAACAGCTGGTGACAATGGCGGTTGATGCCGGCCTGGCGGCGATCGCCCTGGCAGACCATGATAATGTTGACGGCATCGCTGCGGCGCAACGGGCCGGTGCCGCGTGTGGGATAGACGTGTTGAGCGGTGTTGAGCTGTCGACCCAATGGTATGAATATACCGATATGCACCTGCTCGGCTATGGTTTTGACCCTCAAGATCCGTATCTGAATCGCGAGCTGAGTGAATTTCAGGAGTTCCGGTCCGGGCGGAATCGGCAAATTATCGAGCGGGTGAATGAACGGCTGGCTGCTGAGCAGCGGGCGCCGATCGATGCCGATGCCGTGCGGCGACTGGCCGGGGGAACGATCGGCCGACCGCATATCGCCCGGGCGTTGCGCGAGGCCGGTTATGTTGCCGACAATGACGAAGCTTTTAATCGCTATCTGGTGCCCTGCAATGTCCCGAAGCGCTACTTTCCGGTTGATGAAGCGATCGCTCTGATCCAGCGTAGCGGCGGGGTTGCGGTGCTGGCACATCCCCCCTATATCACGCGAGAACGGCATAAGCTGGAAACCCTGGTCGCTGAGCTGGTCGGCCTCGGACTTGACGGAATCGAAGCCTACAACAACGGTTCAACCCTGGAGGACACCGACTGGATCATCAAGCTGGCCCGTAAACACAATCTGATCGTCACCGGCGGTTCAGATTTTCATGGCGACCCGGGTTCGGGGATCGAAATCGGTTGCGTTTTTCATGGACTGAAAATTCCCTACCGTTGTGTCGATGAGATTAATGCAGTGCTGCAGCAAAAACAAAAGTAGGACCTGACATTCCGTTGTTTTTTTCTGGAGATACGGGTGCGCCGGGCCGGAACTCCCGGCGCACCATTGATATGGTATGCTCAGAATTTACCGAATTCGGAACTGTTCAGAGCAATTTGCGGCCTTGGATTGTCTGGTGCCGCGGCTGCCATATTTCCCCAGCCGACCCGCGGGGAAGGTGTGGGTGATACGTGTGCTGCAGGCTGTTGGTTTACTTCAGGCTGTTGGTTTACTTGTTCCGATTGCTGCAGGGTAAAGCGCCGCAACATCTCCTGTAACTGGAGCGCCTGGCCGGAAAGTTCTTCGGCCGCCGCGGCGCTCTCTTCTGCTGTGGCGGTATTCTGCTGGGTGACCTGATCGATCTGACTCAGACCCTGGCTGACCTGGGCAATTCCCTGGGCCTGCTCATTCGAGGCTGTGGCGATCTCTTCCAGCAGATCGGCGACCTTGGTGGTGCTGTCGGTAATGCCGCTCAAGGCTTCAGCCGTCTGATTCGCCATCTGTGTGCCCCGTTCGGTCAAC
>JAADGW010000173.1 GCA_013152145.1 Deltaproteobacteria bacterium | reverse complement strand
TGGTCAGTTTCACCGGCAGTTTTGCAGATGTTCGCGGACGCACCAGGCTGATCGCCAGTGCCCGCTGGCTGCTGCTGATCCTGTCCACCCTTTACGCCGCCTGCGCCGCCCTGCTCTACGCAATCAGCGGACAGGGGCTGATCACAACACCTGTTCAGTTGACGGTGATCGGGCTCAGCTTTATTGCCATCTTCGGCTACAACATCATCTATCACTTCCACTATGAAACCATTCTGCGCCTGAAATATGTTGATCATTTTCATATTCTGCTCGACCTGCTGTTTGTCACGATTCTCGTTTACTGCAGCGGCAGCGCGGCCAGCTGGCTCTGGCCTCTCTACCTGCTGGTGACGCTGGAAGCCTCGATTTTACTGGAAGAACAGACTGATGTTCAAATGCTCGGAATCTTCGGCAGTCTGCTCTACGGTGCGCTGTTGCTGCTCGATTATTTTGATATTCTGCCACCGGTGCAGATGCCGTTCAGCACCGCCAACCTCAATCACCAATCAATCTACCTGCTGCTCAATTGGCTATGGGTCGGCCTGCTCAACACCACCGTTGCCATCGCCGGCAGCGCACTGATGAAAGTCATCCGCCAGGAACGCCGGGCCGTAGAAAAAAGTGAAGCGGAAAAAACCGCCTTTATGGAATCGGCCCACGACCTGATATTTCACTGTAATCCAGACGGTGAATTCCTCTACGTCAACCCGGCCTGGGAAAACGCCCTCGGTTACAGTTTTGCGGAGTTAACCGGTAAAACCATGCTCGACTTTATCACCGGTGATTCAAAATCTCGCTGTACGGATGAATTCCGGCAGGCTCTGCGCGGCGAGTACATCTCCAACCTTGAAGGTCGTTTGCTCTCCCGTTTCGGTACCCACGTCATGGTTGAAGGTTCCTTCTCCTGCACCTTCAGCAAAGGACAACCTGAATCGATGTGGGGTATCTGCCGCGACATCACCGCACGCAAAGAGGCCCAGGAACAGCTGCACCACATGGCTCACCACGACATGCTCACCGACCTGCCGAATCGGTTGACCTTCACCGACCGGCTGATACAGTCCAAGGCTCTGGCAAAACGGCAGAAGCGGTTACTGGCGCTGCTGTTTCTTGATCTCGACCGCTTCA
Source organism: Deltaproteobacteria bacterium (assembly GCA_013152145.1). Classification (GTDB taxonomy): domain Bacteria; phylum Desulfobacterota; class Desulfuromonadia; order Desulfuromonadales; family Geopsychrobacteraceae; genus Malonomonas. The sequence goes on along the minus strand of JAADGW010000173.1, from coordinate 15,246 downwards.
AGGTGGTCAATGACACCCTCGGCCATGCCGTCGGCGACATGATGCTGCAGGAGGTCGCCAATCGCCTGCAGAGTTGTGTCCGTGAAGCCGACACCGTCTCCCGTTTCGGCGGTGATGAGTTTGTCATCCTGCTGGTCAACCCCAACTCCATCGCCGACATCGAACGGATCGCGTTGCAGATCCTGAAGAAACTGGGGCAACCGATGACAATCGACGGCAACGAACTGTTTATCACCACCAGCATCGGTATTTCCATCTTCCCGGATGATGAGTCACGGGCCGATGAATTGATCAAAAAAGCCGATATCGCCATGTACCAAGCCAAAACCAACGGCCGTAACAACTGCCAGTTTTATTCTACGAATATGGATGAGCATGCGCAACGTCGGCTGGTGCTGGAGACCGGCCTGCACAAAGCCCTCGAAAATAAAGAGTTCTATCTCCTCTACCAACCAAAAGTTTCCCTGCAGGATAACCGGGTGACCGCCCTTGAAGCACTGCTGCGCTGGCAACACCCGGAATTGGGCTTGATCCCGCCGACCGATTTTATTGCCCTCGCCGAGGAATCCGGGATCATTGTCCCGCTCGGCGAATGGGTCCTCCGCCAGGCCTGCCAACAGTTTTTGCGGTGGCAGCAAGAGGGTTTGCCGCCGGTCAGGGTGGCCGTCAACCTCTCCGGGTTTCAACTCGAGCGGAGCGATTTCGTCGAACGGGTCAAGAGCATTCTTGAAGAAACCGGGGTTGACGGCCGGTTTCTTGAGTTTGAAATCACCGAAACCGTCATCATGCAGAACCCCGAATTTGCCGTAAGCATCCTCAAACAGCTGCGCGGCATGGGAATTCATATTTCGATCGACGACTTCGGCACCGGCTACTCGTCCCTGGCCCATCTGAAACGGTTCTCGGTCAATACACTGAAAATCGATAAATCTTTCGTCAGTGAGGTCGATCTGAACAGCACCGATGCCGCCATCGCGACCGCCATCATCGCAATGGGCAGAAGTCTCAACCTGTCGGTGATCGCCGAGGGGGTAGAAACAAAAGGACAGCTTGATTTTCTGAGGAAAGAGAAATGCCACGAGATGCAGGGATTTTTGTTCAGCGAACCGCTGCCGGCCGACAAGGTGACAGAATTGTTGTTAGAGCAGAAAAAACTGCCTTTTAACCACGAGTAAACAGGGCCAGGCGGATCCCCAGACCGACCAGTACCGCCCCCATCCCCCGCTCCAGCCAATGTCCGAAACGGGCAAATCCCTGCCGTACCCGCGGTTGGGTCAAGACCAGGCTTAAGCCGCAAAACCAGACTCCGGTTGCAACAGACATGTAGAGTCCGTAGCCGAACTGAATCATCTGCGGGGTGTCAGGCTTTATAATCACAGAAAAAAGGGAGAGAAAAAACAGGGTTGCTTTCAGGTTGAGCGCGTTGGTCAAAAAACCGATCCGCAACGCCCGTGAAACCGGATAGTCAGGCGACGGAGTGAATTCACCGACGGTGGTTCCGGGGTCCGCTTTGGCCCGTAACGATTTATAGCCGATATAAAACAGATAGGCAGCGCCCAGCAATTTGAGGAGGTTGAACAGCTGAACCGACTGCGCGATGATCAGGCCGAGGCCCAGCAGTGAATAGCTGACGTGAACCAGGATCCCGGCTCCGATACCGATACTGGTCCAGACAGCCGCCTTGCGCCCGGCGACCAGACTCTGGCGCAGCACCATGGCAAAATCGGGTCCGGGACTGGCAACCGCCAGCAGGTGGACGACGGCAACCGTCAGAAATTCTCCCCAGTAGTCCATCACGTCCCCCGCAGTAAGCTCTGCAACTGTGCCCGAAATTTTCCCGCGCCGCCATTCGCCGGGTGACGGACTTTTGCGGCGGCGATACCGAGCTGCTGCAATTGTGCCGCAGACTTTTCCCCGACCGCGATCAGCTGTCGGAACTGCCCCAGTTGCAGCAGATGACGCAATACCCGATGACCGGCTGCCAGTTCAGTCTCTTTCGGCGTCCGGTTACTGAGCAATCCTTTTTCCGGGTGGAACGGGTGCCAGGGGAAAGCATTCCACAGCACCACTGAACGCGGATCAATCCCCTGCTCGGCCAGAAACCCCCAGACAATGGTCGCAGTCGGCTCGGTGAAACCCAGCGGACGCAGCTCCGGGCGACTGGTCCGTTGTGGGGTCAAATCGCTGAAAACCAGTTCCGGAGTCAGGTTTTTATGCGCCAACCCACCCAGCAGCAACCGCTCGGAGGTCATCGGAATGCCGCTGAAATGCCCCCCCTGATAACCGATCGCTTCGGCCAGCAATAAAGTATCGGCCCGGCCGATCCGTTCGGCGAGATACTGTTGCAGCTGGCGCCGACGGATCTGCGGCCCCTGCTGGTCGATATCGTGCTGTCGATCGGTTTCTCCCCAGGGGTTGAACACCTCGGGGGAACGATATTCACTGAGGGTCGCGACAAACCGGTCAGTCATGGGTCACCGGCTGCAGCAGGATGAACGGCTGAACGATCAACATGCAAAACGGTTTCTCCAACTCCATCTCCCAGTCGGTGAGCTGCTCCGCTGTCGGCTTGAGCAGGTGCCCCGCAGCCAGCCACTTTTCCACCGCGGTTTTGTCATCTTCAGCCACGGCGACGGCCGTCGTGACCAGATCAAGTTCCGCAGCAACAATGACAATGGCATCCCGCTGCAAATGAATCCGCAGATCCTTCCATGGAACTTCAGCGAGATCCTGCCTGAAGCTCTCCGCAATTTCGGACATCTCTTGACTCCTCCCTTACAATCGATGCCGGAGCATAACCAGAGCGGCTATCCAGGTCAAGAATCGAACTTACTGATTTTCCGGGGAGCCGCTAAAGAAATCGGCCGAAACAACCGACAAATATGCTACTATTAGATAATAATAATTTCCCTTGTTTCCCGTAAGAGGTGAGCGGAGAGTGGCAGATAAATCAGACCAAGGCGTCGAAGTCGGCATTAAACTGATCAGTGAGATCAACGAAGATGCTTACGATCTGCGCATTGATTCATACAACAACCAGCTGGAATGCCGCGCCAGCATCAAGGTCCACGACCAGGAACACAGCATTTCTCCGGCAGAGTTGATCAACCTGCTGAAACTACTTGATATTTCTGATGCTCTTGATCTTGAACAGCTGGCGATTTTCTGCACCGATGCCGCCAACGGCGACGATCCACAAAATTTTCTCCTGGCCAGCGGCACGGAGCCGACCCCCGGGACCGACGGTTATTTTGAACTGTTTGTCGATACCGGCGAGGAAGGTATCGAACTTGAGGAGAATGAACAGGGGCGGGTCGACTTTAAAAACATTCAAGCCTTTACCAATATTGAGCCGGGGCAACTGATCGGTACCATCTACCCTCCAGAAAAGGGCCACGCCGGGAAAACCATTACCGGCCTGCCGATTCCCGCCCCTCTGGGCAACCCGGCCCGCCTGATTGCCGGTGAAGGGGTCGAGCTGCGCAATAACGGCACCGAGGCGATAGCCACCATGGCCGGCCGGGTCGTTTTTGAAAAGGATGTCCTCGCTATCGTCGAAGAGTTCGCCGTCAACGGCGACGTCGATCTCAAGGTCGGCCATATCAATTTCAACGGCTTTGTCGATATCAAGGGGGACGTGCTCGACGATTTTGACATCCGAGCCAGCAAAGGAATCAATGTCTCGGGTGCCGTCGGTGCCTGCCGGATCGAATCGAACGGACCGGTCACCATCGGCACCATGGCCGGCATGGGGCTCGGGATGATCCGTTGCCGGGGCAACCTGAGCGCCCGCTATCTCAACAATGTCAGCGTCGAATGCTGGGGGGATGTTCAGGTCAGTAATGAAATCAGAAACTCGACAATCAAGGCGACCGGCCTGATCAGCGTTCCCAAAGGGTTGATCACCGGTGGCCAGACGATCTCCCTCGAAGGCATTGAGGCGAAAATTTTCGGCTCCAAATCAGGGGTCAAAACCTACCTGACGGCTGGAGTCTACTTCCCGGAAATCGACCGGCTGCAATTCCTGCGGAGCCGGCTTAAGAGCATCGCCTACCAGCTGAAGAAAATCTCTGAAACCCTGCCGATGCTGCACAAAAAACCGTTCGATAACATGCGCCGGGTGCTGCGTGAAGCGATCGAACTGCGCATCAGTATCCTCACCCAGCGGCAGCTCGATCTCGCAAAAGAGCGGGAAGCGCTGGCGGAAGAGCTGGCCAACTTCCAGACGGAGGAACACCCGAGCGGCAATCCAAAGATCAATGCTTTAAGTGCCATCAAGGAAGGGGTGATCATCGGCCTTGGCGAAAGCTCGGAAGAGATCAAGCTGGAAGTGTCCGGCCCGGTTTCCATCATCGAAAATTCACAGCGGGGGGGACTGAGACAGCTCAGTCACTCCCCATTGAAAATACCGGCGGAGCAGCTGGAGGAAGACGCCCTGACAGAGGAAACACCGGATGACGCCGGGACCACGGATGGCGATTAACCCAAAAGACGTGCTTGCAGCCGCGCAACCACCTGCTGCGCCGTCCGGTTGGAGGCATTGACACAGTCGTTCAGACCGATGCCGCCGAAGGCGTTTCCGGTCAGCAACAGGTCAGGATGTTCCTGCAACGACTCAGCGATCGCCAGCAGCCGGTCACCGTGCCCACGGGTATACTGGGGGATTGCGTGGCGGTGCCGGAAGATGCGGACAAAATCGGGGGCGGCAACAATCCCCATGATCTGTTGCAGATCGGCCATGGTGCGTTGCTTGACCTCCTCATCCGACAGATCGATGGCCGCCATATTGGTTGCACCGCCCATCATCGAGCGCAACAGCACCTGTCCCTCCGGTGCCCGGTTCGGGAAGATGCTTGAGTCCCACAAGGTGCCGAGGGTGTTACGCCCCTCCGCTTTCGGGGTCAGGTAGCCGAAACCGTCCAGATCACGGGCGATCTGCTCACGCGGATAGCCGAAGCAGACCACGTTCATCGTCGCGTAGGGAATCTGCCGGAGCAGATCGGTGGTTTTGCCGCCCAGCTCTGCCAGTATCGAGGCGGCGGCATGGGCCGGAACAGCGCTGACCAGAATTTCGGCCTCGACTTGCGTGCCATCCTCTAGAGACAGCAGATAGCCGCCCTCTTTACGCACCACCCGCTCGACCCCGCCGCCGGTCCGAACCTCCCCTTTCAGGGCCTTACCGACCCCGTCGGTCAACTGCTGGAGGCCCTGCTGAAAAGAGGTCAAAATACCGCCGGGGCCGGCGGCACCGGCCACCACCTTACCGGCTTTCCTCTCCGCCCGCTTTTTTTTCGCCAGTTTGAGCATCGCTTTCAGCAGGCCGCCATGCTCCTGTTCCAGTTGGTAAATCTTCGGAAAACAGCTCTTCAGACTCATGGTTTCCGGATCCCCGGCAAAAATCCCGGAGACCATCGGCGCAATCAATTTGTTCAGCGCTTCATCCCCGAGCCGGCGGCGGCCGAACTCAGCCAGCGTCTCATCGCCGGGGTCGGTGCGCTTCGGCAGCAGCAGTTCCGCGGCCAGGCGCAGTTTCCCCGGCCAGGAGATCAGCTTTGAGCGAAGGAACGCGGGACCGTTTTCCGGCAGGCTGTGCAGCATCTGCCCGGAGTAAATGAAGCGCTTACGGGCGTTATCGTTCGAACGCAGCAATTGTTCACTGATCTGCAACGCGTTGCAAAGTTCCAGAGTCATCGGTTTATTATCGAGAAAGCCGTTCGGTCCCCATTCACAGAGGAAGCCCTCTTCCCGTCGTGACCAGATTTTCCCCCCCGTGCGATCCTGCTTTTCCAGCACCAGGGTCTCCACTTCCAGCTCGGCCTCAGCCGCCAGTTGCTCAACGGCATAAGCGGTGGCCAGTCCGGAAATCCCGGCACCAATAATTACGACACGGGTCATCTCAACTCCTGCAGCAAATAATTGTAACTCTTCAGCAACGCGACAGACACCCTTGAAGTGGGTATCCCGAGGGCATCTGGCTGAATAGTTACAAATAATTTAGTTAACGCTAATTCGGCCGCGATACTACTCCGTAACCCGGTGCAGGTCAAGCGGGCCGCAACCGATGGAATTCCGCACAGCTTCTACTTGACGCTCGGGTTCTTGCTCCATATAGTTAGCTGGATAATTACACTACACGGATCAGGAGCGTATCTAGACATGGCCCAGGATTATTACTCAACTCTCGGCGTCGACCGCAACGCCGATGCCGCCACGATAAAAAAAGCTTACCGTAAACTGGCACAAAAATACCACCCGGACCGCAACCCCGATGATAAAAGCGCCGAGGATCGTTTCAAGCAGATCACCGAAGCCTACGCGGTCCTGTCCGACAAGAACAAGCGACAGCAGTACGACCAATTCGGTGACAGTGACTTTCATCAGCGCTTCAGTCAGGAAGATATCTTCCGCAACATGGATTTCGGGGATATTTTCGGCGGCGGCGGAGAAGATCTGTTCAGCCAACTGTTCGGCGGCGGTCGCGCGCGTGGCGGTCAGCGTCGACCGAGCAAGGGGCAGGATTACTCGATGCAGATCAGCATCCCTTTCCGTCTGGCGGTGCGTGGCGGGGAACGCCGTATCGACTACCGCAACGGTGGCAAAGTCGAACAGATCAAGGTCCGGATTCCGGCCGGCATCGAAAGCGGAGCCAAGCTGCGCATCGCCGGAAAAGGCGGGGCCAGCCCGACCGGCGGACCGACCGGTGATCTGTTTCTACAGGTCGAGGTTGAAGCTGATCCCCTCTTCACCCGTGAAGGCAACGACCTGCTGGTCAAGGTCGAGGTGCCGTTCTCCGGGATCTGTCTCGGCACCAGCGTCGAAGTTCCAACCCTCGATACGCCTAAACGGATCAAAGTTCCGGCGGGCCTGCAACCCGGACAGAAGATCCGCTTGCGGGGATTTGGCGTAGCGGCTTCCGGCAGAAGACCGGCCGGCGACCTGTTTGCGATCATCGAAGTCGCCGTACCGAAAGCTGTGACCCCTGAGCAGAAAGTCCTGCTGGAAAAATTACGCGAGCAGGGGCTTTAATCCGGCGCTGAATCTCTGCCCCGGCCAAGAAGAGGAAAATACCGACTACCTCGGTTAACGGGCATTTCACTTGCATGAGATGCTCGTTGCACGTTATAGTGCCGACTTTATTTTGACGAGAGAAGCGAACGTGGCAAAACGGACCAACTTGACAAATCTGCTCCTGTTAGCGGTTCTGACCGGTATCCTGCTGGTGAGCGGCAGCCTGCGTTGTGGCTCCAATTGTCTGCCCCGCTCCGGCGGTCAGTATACAACCGCTATCAGAATCGACAATTGTCACCCGGATGTCGCCCGGGCCGATCCGGTTGCCGGTTGCCTGAACAAAGCCTGCCATCAGGGGATTCTACGCAACCGGGTTCTCAGCGGTCCAAAGCTTCAGAGTTCGTACAGACTCCCCGAGCCGTTGGTCAGCAGCTCTCGCCAACCGGAACCCCAATATCGCGCCGGCAGCATACCGCCTCCGACACAGTTCAGCCGGCCACCGCAACTCGTCGTGCTGGTCACCTCGAACGCCCCCCGACAAGCTTTTTACGGTATTCGAACCACAGTCCTGCTCAATTGAGATTCTTCTGTCGCACCGGTTGACGACGGCCAGCCAGGCTGGCTATAGTTACCAAATCTGTCAGCTATTAAACTCATGACAGTGCCACACAGGAGAATTCTGTTTTGACAGAGAAAAAAAACAGCTTAAGCGATCGCGTCTGGGACTTTTTCTGTTCCCTGAAGCTCACCATAACTATCATGCTGTTGCTGGCCGTAACCTCGATTATCGGGACCGTCATCCAGCAAAATGCCCCGGCCGCGGACTATATTAAAGAGTATGGTCAGGCCAACTATAAACTGTTCGTTAAACTGCAGTTTGTCGACATGTACCACTCCTGGTGGTTCATCGGCCTGCTCGGTCTGTTCAGCATCAACCTGATCTGCTGTTCAATCAAGAACTTCCCGCGGGCCTGGAAGTTCGTTAAAAGCCCGATGTTGGTCGCCAGCCCCGGGATTCTTAAAAACTCGGCCAATCGCGCTGAATATACGACCAAGGAAGACAAGCAGCAACTGGCCGGCCGCTTGACCGATCTGCTGAAAAAAGAGTTCGGCAAAACGACCGTAACCGAAGTCGACGGCAAACTCTATCTCTTTGCCCAGAAGGGGATCTACTCACGATTCGGCGCCTACATGACCCACCTGTCGATCCTGATCATCATGGCCGGAGCCATCATCGGTAATCTCTGGGGCTACAAGGCTTACGTCAATATCGTCGAGGGGACATCCATCAAACAGGTCTTGTCCAGCTCCGGACAAACGCCGATCAACCTCGGCTTTACCGTCCGATGTGACAATTTTAGTGTCATCTATTACCCGAACTCACGCCGTCCCAAAGACTACTACAGCGATCTGGTGGTGCTGGAAAATGGGCGTGAGATGGTCCACAAGCGAATCGAGGTGAACGATCCGTTGACCTACAAGGGGATCACCTTCTACCAGGCGAGCTATGGTTCCGCCGGTAATGCGATTTTCAAGATCAAGGTCACCGAAAATGCCACCGGCAAAACGATGAACTTCAATGCCCGGCGGGGTGAGCACGTCAAGCTGCCGAACGGCTACTCCTTTTCCATTAACGGCTTCACCGAAAATGATCGCCAGTTCGGGCCCGCCATGCAGCTGCATGTCAACAGCCCGGACGGTAAACACGGGCGACCGTTCATCGTCTGGCAAAAATATCCACAGTTTGATGTCAAACGCGCCGGCACCTTCAGCTTTGCCCTGATCAACTATGAAGAGCCCCAGTTTACCGGCCTGCAGGTGGCGAAAGATCCGGGAGTGAACATTGTCTGGTTCGGCAGTTTCCTGATGGTCTTCGGCTCCCTGACCGCCTTCTTCTTTTCACACAAGCGGATCTGGGCCTGTCTGGAAACCGCAGGGGGCAAAACCAAGCTGCAAGTCGTCGCCAATGCCCACCGCAATCAGCCCGGGTTTGCCCTCGCCTTTGACGAGTTCAAACAAAAGCTGGATGCAGTCGTAGAAAATAAATCCCCAGCGAAGAAGGGATAAGAATGATGGAAAGCGGACTACTTTTCAACCTGGTTACCGTTGCTTATTTTGCGGCGATGCTCCTGTTCTTCATTTACCTGGCCACCCGCAACAACACTGTTTCTCTGCTGGCGACGCTGACCGCCGTCAGCGGCTTCCTGCTGCAGACGGCCGCCCTCGGCCTGCGCTGGTACGAATCATATCAGCTGCTCGGCAGCGACGGCCGGGCACCGTTGACCAACCTCTACGAGTCGGTGGTCTTCTTCTCCTGGTCGATCGTGCTGATCTACCTGCTGGTCGATCTCAAGTACAAGCAACGCACCATCGGCGCGTTTATCATGCCCTTTGCGCTGTTCAGTCAGGCCGGTGCCCAGATGTGGCTCAATGCCGGTATCGACCCGTTGGTTCCGGCACTGCAGAGCAACTGGCTGACCTACCACGTCATCACCTGTTTTCTCGGCTACGCGGCTTTCGCCCTGGCCTGCGGTGTCTCGATCATGTATCTGATCAAGATCGGCAAAGAAGAGAAGTATCAGGGTGATGGCCCGATGGGGGGCCTGCTCGGGTTTCTCCCACCGACGCGCGTACTGGATGACATCAATTACCGCGCCATCATGATCGGCTTTCCGCTGTTGACGCTCGGCATCATCACCGGCGCCGCCTGGGCCAACTACGCCTGGGGTACTTACTGGAGCTGGGACCCGAAGGAAACCTGGAGCCTGATCGTCTGGTTCCTCTACGCCGCCTTCCTGCACGCCCGTTTTACCCGCGGTTGGGTGGGACGTCGGGCCGCCTGGCTGTCGGTGATCGGCTTTGCCGCCACGATATTCTGCTACCTGGGGGTCAACCTGGTGCTCTCCGGTCTCCACTCTTACGGCTCATAAACAGAGGTAACTATTCAGCACGAGGTCATCCATCGCACCGCCGAATAGATTACAATCAGAAAATGATCTCTCCACAGAAAAGGGCGGTCCCGCGGGATCGCCCTTTTCTGTTTGTTCCGGCTGCACCGCAGACCGCCGATGCAGCTCAGATATCGATGTAGCGCCGCGCAAACTCCTCCGCAGATAGCGGCTTACTGAACAGAAAGCCCTGGTACTGGTGAGCCCCCCGATGCCTGAGAAACTCCAGCTGCATCTCGGTCTCCACCCCCTCGGCGACCACCTGAAGGCGAAGAGATTTTGCCATGGCGATAATCGCCTCAATAATTGCCGCATCGTCAGGATCCGATTCCAGGTCACGGATAAAGCTGCGGTCGATCTTCAGCGTATCGATGGGAAAACGTTTCAAATAATTCAACGAGGAATAACCGGTACCAAAATCATCAATCGCCAGCGAAACCCCGAGATGTTTGAGTTCTCTCATCAGGAGAATCGTTTTTTCCACCGTCTCCATCAACATACTCTCCGTCAATTCCAACTCGAGCAGTTGGGGGGCGAGCCCGCTGCTATGCAGTGCGGCGGTCACCATCTGCAGCAGATCAGGTTGCTTCAACTGGCGCCCGGACAGGTTGACGGCGATTTTATAGCCTGTTCCGCCCCGCTCAATCCAGTCCTGCAATTGCTGACAGGCGGTTTCCAGAATCCATTTACCGAGCGGCACGATCAGCCCTGAGTCTTCGGCGATCGGAATGAAACGAACCGGGGAAACCTCCCCCAGCTCGTCATGCCGCCAGCGGACCAGCACCTCCATACCGAACAAACGATTGTCCTGCACCGCCACCTGCGGCTGATAAACCAGATAAAAACCCTGCCGACACTCGATATCATGCCGCAAGTGATGTTCCAGGGTCAGCCGTTCACGGGCAGCATTATTCATCTCGTCGGTGTAATAATAGAAAGAATTCCGCCCCTGCCCCTTGGCGTGGTACATGGCGACATCGGCACATCTCAGCAGGGTCTCACTGTCGGTCCCGTCGTCCGGGTAGATCGCCAGCCCGATACTGGCCGGAGTGACCACCTCATGCCCCTCGAGCGCAAACGGCTTGGCCATGTCCGTGATGATCTGCCGGGCCACCACACCGGCATCTTCGGGGGAGCGCAGCAACGGCAGCAGAATAATAAACTCATCCCCGCCCAGACGCGCCAGGACATGTTCCTCACCCCGCTCATCGCCAGCTTTTTCACCCACCGAGCGGCTGACGGTATCGGCCAGCCGCAGACAGTTTTTCAGGCGCTCGGCAGCACTCTGCAGTAACTGGTCACCGATGGAATGGCCGAGAGTATCGTTGACCATTTTGAAATGATCCAGATCAAGAAACATCACGGCAAACCGCCGATACTCCCCCTGGGCACGCTCGGCATGGCGAATCACCATATCAAGACGATCGTGCAGCAGCTCACGATTCGGCAGGCCGGTCAGGGAGTCGAAATAAGCCAGCTGGGCAATCTCGGTTTCCGCCGCCTTCTGTGCCGAGATGTCCTCGAACAGACAGACGATGAAACAGTCTGCTCCATCCTTTTCGTAGGCATGGGCAAAACAGAAATTGACCGGTACCGTCGTGCCGTCAGCGACCTGAATCTCCGTCGCGTAATTTTTCAGTTGCGGCTGCTGCAGCATCTCCAGTAACAGTGCACGGTCCGCCAATGGACTGCGGTGGGAGAAATAACAGCTCAAGGAGCGGCCGTGAAAATCTGTTTCGCTGACCGCAAACAGCTCCTGAGCGGCCGCGTTGGTTTTAAAAATGGCGCCATCGATATCACAGATCAACAACGGATTGATCACTGTCTGCAACATCAGATCAACCGAATTATAGGCGGCGCTGGTGCGGCGCAGTTTTTCCGTCAGGGTGTTGACCGCCTCGGCCAGCTCCTGCAGTTCGTCCCGCGTCGTCACTTCAACCCGTTCATCAAGCCTTCCAGCCGCAAGGTTCTGGGTCTGCTGCTTGATTCGGCGGATGTTGTTCAGAACCGGACGCACCATGATATAGGCCAGCCCCGAACCGATCAGCAGGCCGAATATCGCCAGGGAGATATTGGCCCAGATCAGCTGATGCAAGAGGCGGTCGAACAAACTCCTCGGCATGATGGCAAAAACCAGCCAGGGATAATTATCCAGCTGCTTGTAGCTGTAATAACTCTGCTGGTTTTCGATCAATCTTTCACCAAAAGCGATATGCTCACCCACCGGTTGGGCGAGCTCGGCCAGCCAGTTCCCGGTTGCCGGGAACAGTCGGGAAAAGTGTTTACCGGATTGCGGAGGCAACAGGATACGGCCATCAGCGGTCGTCAGCACAAGGGAAATGCCCTGCTCTGCATAGCGACGAGAAAAAAGCTCGGCAAACTGGGTGGTCGGGATAGTCGCCTGTACAATGCCCTGAAACTCATCGCCGAAATAGCCGATCCGGGCTTGGGTCAGCACAATAACCGGGGTCGGGAAGTCGGGATCCCGGTCGGTGACGGAGAGGATCACCTGGTTGGGATGCTGCATGACGCGTTGCAGCAGGGCAGGATTTAAAGGGGTCAACGGGCCGCTATAATTCCGGCCCTTGATGACCTTGATAACCGGCTCGCCCTGTTTTTCAAAATAAGCCAGATTGGGGAAAAATCTGGAATACTCGGTAAAAGATTTGATCAACAGTTCGCTGCGAAAATAACGATGATAGTCGTAAGTATTCAGATTTTCGAGGCGGAATATCAACTGATTGAGCAACTGATCAGCTTCAATTGCCAGGCTCTGTGCGTGGGCTTCAAGCTTTTCACGTTGTGAAGCGGCATGATAATTACTGAGGATTGCCAGACTGAAACCAGAAACCAGGGTAACCGTCAGCAGAATCGAAAAAAACTGGATACTGACAATCTTCAGCAGTATTGAGCGGACTCGGTAACGACCTTGCTGTGCCAAAAAAAAACCTCTATATCGATTGAGCAGACCGACCGGCCAGCTCGAAACAGATGGAGTTATCCCGTAAAACAACTGACCCGGCCAGCAATAAACGACAAAAATGGTCGTCAAACCACATAATAATAGAAAAGCTTAATATTTGCGAGAACTTATTGATAAAGCGATAGAAAAACGAACCGATAACCCATCAAACAAAGGCCGATTTGCCACCAAGTCACCAAGAATTCTGACCTTCAAGATTTAAAGTCGCTTGGAGCCCTTCGTGTCTTGGTGGCTAAGAGCTTGGATTTTGGTCTTCTTTCAAGAATCTTCTTTCTGGTTGTAGAACCGTAGAAAAAAGACTTTCAAGCAGCTGAAAACAGGCCGTTTCCAGCCGGATTTTCAGACCGGCTAATCGAAGCAATCGCTTCGATACATCATCGCCAGCCGGCCGCGACTGGCCAGGCAATCGGAGCAGAGCTGTCCAGCATCGCCGTAATCCTCTTCGGCCAGCAACTGTCCGGTCAGCTGTGCCGGATCGGTCAACGGCTGCTGCGGGTCAAACATTTTCTGACAAAGTCGACAGGCTTTCATGCCGCTCCTCGCTCTCGGACCAGATCTGCCAGCGCCTTGAGAAAATCAGCGTGATCATTCAGCGAAGGAGCCCGCTGGAAATGCTGAAAACCACAGTTGGCCGCCAGATCACGGTACTGAATATCGATCTCCTCAAGGGTTTCAATGTGATCAGAGACAAAAGAGATCGGCACCATCAATAAAGCCCGGTGACCGGCGTCAGCCAGCTGCCGGATCGTTTCCTCGGTGTCCGGCCCCATCCATTTGACCGGACCGCTGCGGCTCTGGTAAGCAATCCCCCAGTTGTCGCTGCCGACCCGCTGCATCACCTCTCTGGCGGTCGTTTCCACCTGTTGCTGATAGGGATCACCCCGGTCAATAAATTTCTGCGGCAGGGCGTGGGCAGAAAACAGTATCTGCACCTCGTCGCGCAACAGTTCATGGAAACCGCTCAAGCCTTCTCTGACCCGGTTGGCCAGCGCCTCCAGATATCCCGGCCAGTCATGCCAGTCTTCGATCAGACGGTAGCTAAGCTCAGGGTAGACCTCTGCCGCAGCCCGTTTAAAATCGTTGATACTGCTGCCGGTGGTCGCCCCGGTATAGTGCGGATACAACGACAGAACCACGGCCTGCTCGATTCCCGCCCGCTTGATTTCCGCCAACACCTCAGCGGCAAACGGATGCCAGTAGCGCATAATCACATAAGGCCGCACGTTCTCCAGTTGCTGCGCGATTCCGTTCGCCTGCTTCTGCGTCCACTCCAGCAGCGGAGACTTGCCGCCGATCGTGCGATAATTTTCGATCACCTGTTTGGCGCGAACCCGGGAAATCATCCGGGCGAACGGCTTCTGCAGCCATCTTCCGGCGGGGAGCTGGATCAGTTCCCGGTCGGAAAACAGGTTGTAGAGAAACGGCCTGACCGCGTTGAGAGAATCGGGGCCGCCCATATTGAGCAGGATCAGTGCCGTCGGTTTGGCATCCACCATGATGATTGATCCTCAAATACGCAGGTAACTATTCAGCCGGATGGCCTCGGGGTGCCCACTTCCTTCAAGGGTGTCTGTCGCCTGGATGGCGACAGTCAAGCCCCATGGATGGGTTCATGCGGCCCTTGGAGTGGGCAGCGCGAGGCCATCCACGCGCTGCTGAATAGTTACGGACAGAAAATTGAATTCTGTCCCCCTCGGGCCGCAAAAAACCGGTTTATTTTTGACTCAAGCGGTGAACACACTCGACCATGTGAATCGCGTTCTCCGGCGGCACCGTCGGCAAAATGCCGTGACCGAGGTTGAAGATAAAACCGGGACGATCATCGTTCTCGTTGAGAATCCGCTGCACTTCTTTCTCGATATAATCCTTCGGCGCGTAAAGTACGGTCGGGTCGAGATTCCCCTGAACGGCCACATCAGGACCGAGAATATCACGTGCCTTGCCGAGATTGACATGCCAGTCGAGGCCGAGGACGTCGGCCCCCGACTCCTTGACCAGCTCCAGCATGGTCCCACCATTTTTAACGAAGTAAATAATCGGAATGCCGTCACGCTTGAGACCGTCGATCAGCTGCTTGACGTAGGGCAGGATGTAGCGCTCGAAGTCATGCGGAGCCAGCAGACCGCCCCAGGTATCAAAAATCTGGATGGTCTGCGCGCCGGCTTCGATCTGCATATTCAGATAGCGCCGGTCCATCTCGGTGATCTTCTGCAGCAGCGCATCGTAGAGCGGGAAATCGGAGTACATCATCTGCTTGAGACTGGCAAAATCCTTGGAGCCTTTCCCTTCAACCATGTAGCAGGCCAG
>JAADGW010000188.1:458-3272 GCA_013152145.1 Deltaproteobacteria bacterium | reverse complement strand
CGGTCTCTGTGGCCTGCTCTTTTTCCCGCTGTCGCCCGTTGGGGCCTGGTGTTTTTCAATCTGTGGTTTTTTGCTGGAGAACACCGTTCATATCGTTGACTGGTTGCTTGCCATCCCCGGCTTTTCCGGTCAATACCTGTTCCTGGCCCGTTGGCAGTATCTTGCTGTCGGTTTATTGCTGTTGCCCGTGATTCTGTTTGCGCAACCGGTGATGAGCAGCGGGCGGCGGTATTTTGTCGCGATCTGTTTACTGCCGGCCCTGTTTTTTGCTGTCTTGCCGATGCTTACTGCGGGCGGCATTTCTTTGTATATGTTCAGTGTCGGGCAGGGGGAATCGCTGTTGTTGACGAATGACGCGCAGCAGGCACTGTTGGTTGATGGCGGTGGTCTTTACAGTGACCGTTTTGATGTTGGCAAACGCCTGCTGGCCCCGGCCCTGGGCGAGCTTGGAATCCATCACTTATCTGCGGTGCTGCTGACTCATGATCATCCTGATCACCGTAAAGGCCTGATTTTTATTCTCCGACACTTCCCGGTGGATGAATTCTGGTCGGGGATTGCGTTCGCTGAGCTGCATCCGCAACTGCAAGCGGTCCTGCGGGAAAAAGCGATTCCCGTGCGCCGCTTTCCGGCGGGGTGGAGCGAGATAAACAGCTGGAGCCGAACACCGCTGCAGCTGTTTCGAGGGCCGGATCGGATCAGTAAAAATGATTCCTCGCTGGTCCTTTACCTGCCGGACCCGCTCGGCGGTCTGTTGTTGACCGGTGATCTGGAAAAAAAGGGGGTTGGCAGGTTGCTGGCGGCCGGCTTACCCGGGCCGGTCTCGTTGCTGAAGTTGCCGCACCACGGCAGTCGCCATTCAGACACCGAGCATTTGATCGACCGGTTGCAACCGCAAAGCTGTCTGGTCTCTGCCGGTTATCAGAATCGCTACGGTCTTCCGGCACGGCAACTGGTCAACTATTTGAAACAGCAGTGTATTCCCCTGTATCGAACTGATATAGTGGGTACGATCAGAGTGCGAAAACTCGCTGACCACTGGCAGATCGATACGTGGCAGAGAGGGCTTTTCCGTTGACACCCGGTTGTGAAGGCTGATAAACAAGTTGCTATTATTACAGGAGGATTATGGTTGTAAGCCAATCAATCATTCTTGTTGTTGATGACGAATTGTTTTTTCGCGAACTCTATTGCGACCTGCTCGCCGGTGAGGGATACCGGGTTGAGGTTTGTGAGAGCGGTGAAGATGCGATTATTCGCCTGCAGCAGGGTTCGGTTGATTTGGTTCTGGCCGATATGGTCATGCCCGGAAAGAGCGGCCTTGACGTTCTGCGCGCTGCCCGTCTGTTATCCAACCCCCCTGAAGTCATTCTGGTCACTGGTCATGCCAGCGTTGAATCAGCCATTCAGGCGCTTAAAAACGGTGCTCGTGATTACTTGGTCAAGCCGTTTAATGCCGTTGAACTGAAACACCTGATTCGGACCGGCCTGGATCAGCGCCGCCTGCTGGCGGAAAATGACCACCTCAAAGAACAGATCCAGTTATTTCAGACCGGCCAGACATTATCTTCGCTGATCGACCTGGAACGGTTGATTCCACAGGCTCTCGATGTCCTGATCCGCGAGATCGGTGCGGTCGGGGGGTGTGGTTTTACTTTTAAGGCCGGCATGCATCCGAACGTATCCGTGTTGCGGAACTTACGCGATGATGTTGCCGGTCGCCTGCTTGAGCGGCTGCTGCCGCAGCTGAGTGACGCCGCCGCTTCCTTCCCGTTAAAACTTCTTTCTCTGCAATCCGCTGCCGATTTTAAGTTTGACCCTGAGCGACTCTGGCTGCTGCCCTTGAGCGGGGACGACGAGTTAACCGGCGGGTTGCTGGTTGTTGATGCCCCCGACCGGCTGGATCAGCAGATTACGCTACCCGATTTGCGCTACCTCTGCGATCAGATCCGCCTGGGCTTTGAGAATGCCTGTCGCTTGCAGAGCGCCCAGGAATTGATGCACACTGACGATCTGACCGGTCTCTACAACCATCGTTACCTGCAGGTTGCGATAGATCAGGAAATCCGCCGTTCACAGCGCTACGGTCTGCAGTTCTCCCTGCTGTTTTTCGATCTGGATCGCTTCAAAGATATCAATGATCGGTACGGTCATCTGGCCGGCAGTGCTGCCCTGCAGGAAGTCGGAGGCCTGTTACGTCAGTGCGTGCGGGATGTCGATACCCTGTTCCGTTTCGGCGGGGATGAGTTTGCGGCCATGCTGGTGGAGACCGACGGACGGACCGCGCGGATTGTTGCCGAGCGGATCCGCAAGACGATTGACGAGCATGTCTTTCTGGCCGAACAGGGGAAGCCGTCCCATGTTACGGCCACGGCAGGGTATGCGACCTTCCCGACGGATGCGGTCGAGAAGGATCTGCTGCTCGACCTGGCCGATCGCGCCATGTATGCCGGAAAGAGGGTCCGCAATATTGTTCATGGCGTCAAAAGCCTCCCTGAAAAGTAGCTTTTCCGGCGACAGAAATCCGCGTCTGCGCCGATTTTTCCATCCAGCTCGACTCTCCGGAAAAAGACCTGCCGGTCTCCGGTAAAAAAAACCGTTAAATATTTCATGCCCCCTTTCCGTCCGCGTAAAAATAAGGTATCTTCTCGTGCCTGTGGGCTGATCCAGGCCAATAAATCCGTTATTGCCGTGTGCAATCGGGCTAAAGGATTGAATCTTGAGTATTACAGCAATCAAAGGGATGAATGATATTCTGCCGGGCGAAGTGGAAACCTGGCAGTTTCTGGAAGCAACGGCGCGACAGGTTTTCGG
>JAADGW010000188.1:0-337 GCA_013152145.1 Deltaproteobacteria bacterium | reverse complement strand
AAAAGCGACAATTCGCTGACCTTGCGCCCAGAGGGGACGGCACCGGTGATGCGTTCCTTTATCCAGAATCGACTGCACAACCTCGATCCGGTCTCTAAACTCTATTACATGGGGCCGATGTTCCGTTATGAACGACCGCAAAAAGGGCGTTACCGGCAGTTTCATCAGATCGGTGCCGAAGTACTCGGAGTCGAAGACCCGAAAATCGACGCCCAGGTGCTGGCGATGCTGCATCACTACTTCTGTCAGATCGGTATCGACGCGGTGTCATTGCAGGTCAACTCTCTCGGTTGTCCCGACTGTCGACCGGCCTACCGGCAGCAGCTCATCACTTATC
>JAADGW010000104.1 GCA_013152145.1 Deltaproteobacteria bacterium | reverse complement strand
CCGGGGTAGCGTTGCAGGTGCTGCTCGAGCCAGGCGACGGTTTCGGCGTCGAGATGGTTGGTCGGCTCATCGAGCAGCAGGATGTCCGGTTTTTGCAACAGCAGTCGGCAGAGGGCCACCCGGCGCTTCTCACCACCGGAGAGAACCTTGATCGGCGTCTCCGGCGCCGGGCAGCGTAGTGCCTCTTCGGCCAGTTCCAGCCGCGAGTCGAGGTCCCAGGCATCGGTGGCATCCAACTGATCCTGCACCACCGCCTGGCGGGCGAGCAGCTTGTCCATGTCGCAGTCGGGATCGGCAAAGGCGTTGTTGATCTCCTCGAATTCAGCGAGCAGGTCGACGACGTCCTGCACTCCTTCTTTGACCGCTTCGCGGACCGTCTGGTTTTCATCCAGCTGTGGTTCCTGTTCCAGGTAGCCGACGCTGTAGCCTTCGGAGAGCAGTGCCTCGCCGTTGAACTCCTTGTCGACTCCGGCCATGATCCGCAGCAGGGTTGATTTGCCCGAACCGTTCAGGCCGAGTACGCCGATCTTGGCGCCGTAAAAGTAGGAGAGGGAGATGTCCTTGATGATCGGTTGCTTGTTGTAGCTCTTGCTGACCCGCATCATCGAGTAGATGATTTTTTTTGTATCTTCGCTCATCGCTTAAACCGTCCTTTGATCGATAGAGAGGGGCGGAAGTCAATTCCGTCCCCTGCTTATGAGTTTGTTTGAACTGCGCCTGTATAGCATTGTGCCGGACATGGCTGCAAGATTTGTCTGTTTGGCCGGGGAGTCAGGTCCCGGCTTCGAGGCCGTTGAGCACCTGTAAAAAACTGTAGGTCAGTTGAGGATGCAGTTTATTGCCGGCCAGGTCGAGCATGGTGTTGATGATCTGATCGAGTTCCAGCGGCTCTTCGTAGCTCCGGTGGGTGCGCATGGCGTCGTAAGTGTCAGAAATGGCGGTCATGTGCGAGCAGAGATTCATCTGCCAGGGACGATCGGGTTGCGGGTAGCCTTTGCCGTCGTAACGCATGTGGTGTTCAAACGCCGTGACCACCGCCAGCCGCGGGACTCCGGGAGTGCCGAGCAGGTATTCGGCTCCGAGTCGCGGATGTTGCTGCATGATCTGCCATTCTTCCTCGTTGAGTGCTTCGGTTTTGCCGAGGATTTCGGGCGAAATAAACATCTTGCCGACATCGTGCAGCATGGCGGCAATGCCGATTTCGCTGAGCATTTGCCCTTCGATACCGAGCTGACGCGCCTGGGCCAGGTTGAGCAGGCAGATGTTCGTGGAATGGGTATAGGTGTACTCATCCATCGAGCGGAGCGGGGCGATGGCGAGAAAAGAATCGCTGTGATCGCTGAAGGCATTGACAAAGTTGCTGACCATCCCGGCAATCCCGGACAGATCGAGCTGCTGTTTTTTCTGCACCGCCTGGTAAACATCCATGAACCGGTCGGCTTCCTGGCACTCAATGTCTGCCAGGAGCAGCTCGGTGGACCGGTAGCTGTTATCCCCCTGCCGATAGCGGACCTCGATCTGGCCGAAATGGATATGTTCGCTTGCGGCGAGATCAATATACTTTTCCGGCCGCTTGCTCAGGGTGTTGATCAGGCCGAGCAGCTCTTCACTGTAAATCCCCGGCTCGATCTGCAGGTGACTGATGCCGTGCAGTTGCAGTGCGGCGACTAAACGTTGAATCGCCAGGTTGTGCGTGACCGGCTGATTGTCGAAGATCAACTGGTTGTCGATAATTTTCAACGTGACATCGCTGTGATTGTTGAACAGGCCGTTCAGCTCATCGAGGGCCCGGCGGCAGAGCCGGGCGACCTGCAGGTGTTCAAGATGATATAGCGCTGCGTTGGCCGCAGCCGTGGTCAACAGGCGGATAAAGCGTTGCAGTTGCTGCTGGGAGGTGGGGGTCATGCGCTCTCTCCCGAAAGTTGACGAAGGACTTCTTCGGCCAGCTTGGCCTGTTGTCGCTGTCGTCCGTCAGCGAGTTCCCGCAGCAGCTTTTCGGCCGCGGTTCGCGGGTATTTACCGAGGCTCTGGATAATTTCCCGTTGAAACTGTTTCTGCCGGCGTGATTGCAGCAGAGCTTTTTTCAGCAGCAGGCGGCGCAATCTGGAGAGGCTGTCACGATGGCCGATCAGCGCCAGGGTTGCCAGGATCTGACGTTTACATTCGAGGTCGAAGTCGCTGTTGAGCTCGGACAGCAGCTGTTGATGCAGGCCATTCAGCACCTCGGAATCAGTGCTGAGGTCGGCAATCTGGATGGCTGAGAGTCGCGCCTCCTGATCCTCATGGTTAAGCTCTTTGAGCAGCATCCGGTTGGCGGTCGCCGGGTTGCAGAGGAACAGGATCCGCATGACCTCCTGGCGGACTTTCGGATGCGGATGGTCGGCAAGGCGGTGGATCGCTTTGAGTGTCGCCGGTTCCAGGTTTTTCCCCAGCACGATCAGCAGGTTACGGATCAGATACCAGCGTTCGTCGGAGAGGGCTTGAATCAGCAGCTGGTTGGCGTCGGTACCGATCCCTTCGAGCACCTCCATCCAGTAGCGCCGGCGGCTGAACTGTCTGGCCAGGCCGAGCTGTTCGATGACCAGCTCGGTATAGGCCTCGCCGACGGTGGTGATGTACTGACGGATCGGCTCAGCCGACTCTTCTCCCCAGATCTCGAGACCGTCAACCACTTCCAGCATGAATGCCTGCTGGGTGTGGTTGGCGAGGACCCGCTCATCCAGAATGCCGGCATTTGATACGCCGCTGTAGAGGTAGGCTGACCAGTGGTGGTAAATCTCCCGCAATGCGCTGAAGTTGCCGGTATCCAGAAAGAAACGGGAAAGCTCCAGCAGGTTCTGCTGGATCGCTGTTTCATCTTCCAGCCCCGGTGAGGCGGCGAGGAGTTCGAAGATGACGGCACAGCACTGCAGTTCGACAGACTGCTCTTCAAAATTCTCCTTCAGCTGCTGTTTGTCCTCCTCCGGCATACTGCAACGGATATCATCATTAAAAATATTCTTCAGCGTTACCTGGTAGTTGCCCGGCAGGTAGAGATCATGATTCTCCTCACTGAAGAGAACGTCGAGCCTGGCGCGCACCAGATCTTTTCCCAGCGGGGCAGAATCGGTTCTGATGCTGTGCTGCATATCCGGCGGATTGGCCGCCAGCTGTCCTACCAGCTCGACCAGGCGGGTAGAGATCTTCAACTTTTGCTGAGTCTGCGGGTCGAGGGCTTTTTGCAACAGCTCGGCCGGCAGCTGCTCGAGGATGTTGCCGGCCGCGACCAGGTTTTTATCGAGGGTCTGGAAGGTGCCGGCCATAAATGTCTCTTGTAGCTGCGGCGACAGGTGACTCAGCAATTTCCCCAAATTTTGTCCGCAGGCCTCCCGGGGCAATGACTGGTTGTCGTCGAGAAGTCGTCCAACAAAATTGCTTACCGCCCCGGTCGGGAGTTCAGCCGGGGTGTCGTCAGCGGACAGCCTTTCATTGAGGATCGCAGCGATGGTTTTTGGATCGAGCCGCAAACCGCCGTCGCCGGCGTCCAGCATGTCATCCAGCAGGCCGTGCAGAAAGTCCTCCCAGAGCTCGCTTGCCGTTGCCGACCGAGGGTCGTGTTCTGTGCTCGACTGAAAGGCGCCGTAGTCGATGGGAACAATATCGATGTGATCGACCTGCTGTTGCCGCAGCAGTTGCAGAAATCCGCCATGTTTCTCGATGGTCTGGCGGTCGCTGCGCAGTAATTGGCAGAAGCGGACCAGTTCTTCCGCTGACAGGCCTTGTCTGAAGCTTAAGGAGGCGATACCGAAGTTGGAGAGGATGCCGGCGAAGGTTTTGAACGTGGGATTTTCCCGGTCGAGCCAGCGGTGCTCAAAAAGGAGTGCCTCCGGGGCCACACCGAAGGTGATACAGTCTCTGCTGCCGAACAGCTTTTCCAGCTGTTTGAGGACTTTCCCGCTGGAGCTGGCAAGTTGTGGATGTCCGGGAGGATAGAGGGTCAGGCTGTGCCGCGCGATGTTCAATTCATGTAGAAAGGCGGCCAGCAATCTGGCGTCCGGATCTGAACTGAAATCTGGCAGTGGTTTTGGCTCCAAAATGTTCCCCGAACCTGACTTGGTCATTTGGTCAAGCTTCTCATTATAAATAGTTATACGACATTTGGCGACGGCTGAAAAGCCCCTTCTGTCTGTTGGCCGACTGGTTTTACGGTGATTGCCGGCCGGGTTTGCAACCCTCACTGCTGCCGTCGGCTGGACGGTGTGAACTTGTTGCAACATCTTGCAATCCGGGAATTTTGGTGCTAGGGTCGGGAGCGTGAAAAGCTATCATTTCAAGGTACATACCGTATATGAGTCCTCGCGAGCGTTTTGACGTTGGCGATGCGGCTCTGGCCGCACAGCTGTTCGGCCAGCAGAACAAGCATCTGAAACTGATCGAAAAGAAGCTTGGTATCCGCCTCGGCAGCAAGGGGACCGTTCTCACCCTCTCCGGTGAACAGGCACAGGTTCAGGTCGGCTACCGCCTGCTGGAAGAACTCTGTGGTCTGTTGCGTGACGGGATGCCGCTCTACCCGACCGACATCGATTACGCCATCCGGATCCTCTCCACAGATTCTTCGACCCACTTGAAGGATATCTTTTTTGATACGGTTTTTGTCTCGGCGCGGAAAAAAATTATCGCCCCAAAAAGTCTGGCACAAAAGACCTATATCGATTACATCCGGCAGAATCATGTCGTCTTCGGTATCGGTCCGGCTGGGACCGGGAAAACCTACCTGGCGATGGCGATGGGGGTGGCAGCGCTGATGCGCAAAGAAGTCAGCCGTATCATGCTGGTTCGTCCAGCGGTCGAGGCGGGTGAAAAACTCGGGTTTCTGCCGGGAGATCTGGCAGAAAAGGTCAACCCTTATCTGCGTCCGCTCTACGATGCTCTGTACGATATGATCGACCTGGAAAAAGCCCGTGAAATGGTCGCTACCGGGGTGGTTGAGGTGGCGCCGCTGGCCTTTATGCGCGGCCGCACCCTGAATGACGCGTTTGTTATTCTCGACGAGGCTCAGAACACCACCGCAGAACAGATGAAAATGTTCCTCACCCGGCTCGGCTTCGGCAGTCGCGCGGTGATTACCGGTGATATTACCCAGGTTGATTTGCCGCGCGAGACACACTCGGGATTATTACATGCCATCGATGTCCTTGACGGTGTGCCGGGGATTGCTTTTAATCATTTTACTGATGTCGATGTGGTCCGCCATCCGATCGTGCAGGCGATTGTCCAGGCGTACCAGGCGGCAGACCGCCGGGTGTTGCCGTCGAAACGACGGCTAAACGGGTGATATTGCCGTTTACGGCATAGAGTGGGTTATGACCAAGGAAGAGTTGGAAAAAGTGCGACAGGGGCGCGCTGCCATTTTCGGTGGCGGTGTGCAGGCCTTGCGCAACCGTCGAAAGCCCAGATTCGGCGTCTGGTTGCTGCTGGCCGTTTCTTTGCTGCTGACGCTGATTATTGTCCCCAAGGGCGGTTTTATCCCCGATTTTCATGCTCCGGGGGATATCGCTTCACGCGATATCAAGTCGCCACGCGATCTGCTGGTTGAAGATATCCCGCTGACCCGGTCCAAGCAGGATGAGGCCTGGGCCGCGGTGCCACCGGTTTACGACTATCAGACCGCTGCCGGCAAACAGGCGGTTGAGCGGATTCGCAAAGGGTTGCAGTTGTTGCTTGAGCTGCAGGATGTTAAAAACCTTCCCAGCCAGGAGCAACTCCTGCCGCAACTGGAGTCAGATTTCGGTGTGCCCTTGACCTCGGCCGAGTATCAGGCGTTGATCGATCTGCCGCTCGATCCGCAGATTTCACAACGGGTCGGTGATATGCTGGGGCGGGTTTTCGAGCGGCCGATTGTTGCCAATCTGTCGGTATTTACTGTGGATCGGGCAAAAAAGATTCTGGTTCGCGACCAGGCGAGCGGTGAAGAGTTGCCGAATGAGGTGTTGGAGCACACCCTCGCTGAATGAGGCCCTGGAACAGGCGAAATTACTGTTGAATGAGATGCCCGGGTTGTCACCGCTGCAACATCGGACCCTGCTGAAATTGATACAACAGCAGTTGCGCCCCAGTCTGACCTATAATCAGGAAGAAACCGAGAAACGCCGCCGTCAGGCGCGAGATGAAGTCAAACCGGTTCTGTTCCAGATTAAAAAGGGCGAGATGATTGTCCGCGAGGGCGAACGGGTGTCCGCGGATCAGATTCTCAAACTGCGCGCCATTCGCGAATCGGGACGGGACAGCCGCAGCCTGCCGACGGCATTGGGGCTGTTGCTCTGTATCTTGTTGCTGATCTATGTCTGCTATGACTACGCCCGTGACAATATTCGTAAGTTCCACCCCGATTCACGTGACATGCTGTTTTTGACCCTGGTCTTCCTGGCCCTGTTTGTGCTGATCAAGGTGTCGATTTTTATCGCCACCGGTCTGGGTAATACTTTTTCTTACATCGATTCTTCGGCCTATTTCTACGCCATTCCTTTTGCGCTGGGCGCCATGTTGGTCCGGATCGTACTCAATGCGGAAACAGCGCTGCTGTTTTCCATCAGCAGTTCGATTCTGGTCGGGATGCTGTTCGGCAACAGCCTGCCGATGGCGCTGCTGGCCTTGACCAGCAGCCTGGTCGGTGCTCACGGGGTGCGCCATTGTCAGGAGCGCTCCAGTATCTACCGGGCCGGTATGTGGGTGGGTCTGGCCAATGCGGCGCTGCTGATCGGCATCCATTTTCTGGCCGGTCGCGGTCTGGACCTGATGCTGCTCTGGAAAATCGGTTTCGGCCTGTTCGGCGGCCTGCTCAGCACCGTTTTCGTCACTGGAACCATCCCCCTGGTTGAAGCTCTGTTCAAGTACACGACCGATATCAAGTTGCTGGAACTGGCCAATATGAACTCGCCGATCCTGCGCCAGCTGATGGTCGAAGCACCCGGCACCTATCATCATTCTGTTCTGGTCGGCAACCTGGTCGAGGCGGCCGCCGAAGCGATTCATGCCAATCCGCTGCTGGCCAGGGTTTCGGCCTATTATCACGATATCGGCAAAGTTAAAAAACCGCTCTATTTTATCGAAAACGGCGGCCGGCAACGCAACAAGCATGACAAACTGACCCCCTCAATGAGCGCCCTGATCCTGACGTCGCATATCAAGGATGGGGTGGAGCTGGCGAAGGAGCACAAGCTGGGACCCGAACTGATCGACATTATTCAGCAACATCACGGCACCTCGTTGATCAAGTTTTTTTACGACCGGGCCAAAAGTCAGGTTGAGCCGGGGATGCCGCAGGTGGATGAGCGGGATTACCGCTACCTCGGACCCAAGCCGCAGACTCGGGAGGCGGCGTTGGTGCTGCTTGCCGATGCCATCGAGGCGGCCAGTCGGACCCTGAGCGACCCGACCCCGTCGCGGATTCAGGGGATGGTACAGAAACTGATCAACAATATCTTTATCGATGGCCAGCTGGATGAGTGTGATTTGACCTTGAAGGATCTGCACTTGATCGCCAAGAGTTTCAACCGGGTGCTGGCCGGTTCGTTCCACCATCGGGTCGATTACCCGGAGCCGGTGCATATCGTCCGGGAGAAGAACGACAAAGAAGACAACGGCGGAGACAGGACAAAGAATAAGAATGAGAATTCAGATCGAGAATCGGCAGAGGAAACAAAAGATCCTGAAGCGGCCGCTGCGAAGGATAGCGCAGAGGATCTTAAGCGTCTCGGGATTTCCTGAAGCGGAGCTGTCGATTCTGATTCTTGATAACGCCGGGATCCGCGACATCAATCGAGATTATCTGCAACGTGATCGACCGACCAACGTCATCTCCTTTGCCATGCAGGAAGGGGAAGGCAGCGGGCTGCAACCCCTGCTGCTCGGGGATGTGGTGATTTCGGCGGAACGGGCCGCCGAGGATGCGGCGGCGGCGGACATCCCTTTTGAGCATGAGCTGATTTTTTTGCTGCTGCATGGCGTTCTCCATCTGCTCGGCTATGACCATGAACGCGGGACTGCCGCCCAGGCACAGCAGATGGAGGCCCGGGAACATGAAATTTTCGCTTTATTGCGGCAGGATTTTTTATCTGAAAACGGTTATTTGTTGGTAACTGTTCAGTAGCGCGATGGATGACCTCGCGCTGCCCACTCCAAGGGCCGCATGAACCCATCCCTGGGACTTGACTGTCGCCATCCAGGCGACCGACACCCTTGAACCCGAGGCCCTCTGGCTGAAGAGTTACATTTGTTGAAGAAAAGACAGGAGAGGTCAGCATAAAGTGGACGATGACAATTCGCAGGGTTCTCCCGGCTGGATGCAGCGGTTATTGCGTTTTTTCCGCGGTTGCCCGGAGGCCTCTTCCGAGGAGGAGCTGCAGAATCTGATTGATGTTTCTGAACAGCGCGGGATTATCGACGAGGATGAGGGGGACATGCTTCAGTCGATACTGGAGCTGGACGAGACGATCGTTCGTGAAGTGATGGTGCCGCGCACCGATATGGTTTGCGTCGACGCCGAAGAGCCGCTCAGTACCGTTCTTGCCGCCATCCTCAAGTCAGGTCATTCCCGGATTCCGATCTACAAAGAGAATAATGACAATATCATCGGTCTGGTTTACGCCAAGGATCTGCTGCGTTTCTGGGGGCAGCCGCTCGATAAGATCAAACTTGAGGAGGTCCTGCGGCCGCCCTGTCTGGTCCCCGAGTCGAAGCTGGTCAGCGAGCTGTTGCAGGAATTTCGTGAAACCCGTGTCCATATCGCCATCATCATCGACGAATATGGCGGCACCTCCGGTCTGGTGACAATCGAAGATCTGATCGAAGAGATCATTGGTGAAATCCGCGATGAGTATGACCTGGAGGATGAATGGCTGGTTGAGGAGCCGGCCGGCAGCGTGCTGGTCGACGGGCGTCTCAGCATTGAGGATTTTGAAGAATATTTTGATATTGCCGTAGAACGGGAAAAATTTGATACCGTCGGCGGCTACGTTGTCGAGCATCTCGGTCGGGTTCCCGCTGTCGGTGAACGGGTAAAGATTGATTCACTGGAGATTCTGGTGGTCGCCGCTGATCAGCGCGCCATTCGCCAGCTACGGATCTTCCCGCCCGCGACCGAAACGGCAGCAGAACCGAGTTGATTTTGATGCCACAATTTGATCGTACCCTGATAGTTTCGGCCGCTTCCGGTTTGCTGCTGGCTGCGGCTTTTCCACGTCCCGATCTTTATCCCCTGGCCTGGGTTGCCCTGATTCCCCTGCTGCTGGTGATGAGGCAGCGCCCCTTTGCCTCCGGGTTTGCCTGCGGTTGCAGCTTTTTTGCCGCCGTTCTCTATTGGCTGAATATCGTCATGACCACCTACGGTGGTCTGAATCTGATCTTCTCTCTGCTGGCTTTTCTGTTTCTGATCACCTATCTGGCCCTTTATTTTGCCGTCGCCACCTGGCTGGCCTGCCGCCTGGAGGGTCAGTTCCGGGTGCCCTGTCTGCTGACTCTGCCGGTCCTCTGGGTGGCCCTGGAATACCTGCGCGGGTGGTTGCTGACCGGGTTTCCCTGGGCACTGCTCGGCTATTCGCAGCAGAATTTCCCCCTGGCGATTCAGAGTGCCGATGTGACCGGTGTTTACGGGGTCAGCCTGTTGCTGGTTACCGTAAACTGTGCGCTGGCCTGGATTATCCGCCAGCCGCGCAATCGGTTCGCCTGGCTGGGGCTGGCCGGGACCCTGCTGATAGTGCTCAGCCATTTCGGTTACGGTGTCTGGCGAGAAGGACAACCGCTCGATCAACGTGAGGATCAACTGCGGGTGGCGCTGATCCAGGGGAATATCAGTCAGACGGTCAAGTGGGATCCGGCTTATCGGCAGGCGACCGTCGACAAGTACCTCCAGCTGTCCGCCCGGGCGGCGGTTTTTCATCCCGACCTGCTGATCTGGCCGGAGGCAGCGACCCCGTTTTTCCTGCAGGATCCGTCGCCGCTGTCGGAACAGGTGCGGCAGCTTCCATTGCGTTATAACTGCTATCTGCTGGTCGGCAGTCCGGCTTATCAGCGGTCGGGTGAAAAGGCTGTCAGCTACTTTAACAGCGCCTATCTGTTTTCACCGAGCGGGAAAAATCTGGGCCGCTCGGATAAAATCCACCTGGTACCGTTCGGTGAATATGTGCCGTTCGGCAGGCTGCTTTCCTTTATCAACAAGCTGGTGGTCGGAGTCGGTGATTTTACCCCCGGGACAGTCAACCCGTTGTCGCTCAACGGTCACAAACTTGGAGTATTGATCTGCTACGAGGTGATTTTCCCCGAGTTGGCCAGGGATTACGTGCGTCAGGGCAGCAGCCTGCTGGTCAATCTGACCAATGATGCCTGGTTCGGGCGCTCCTCTGCCCCATATCAGCATCTGGCCATGGCCCGTTTTCGCGCCATCGAAAACCGTATCTGGCTGGCCCGGGCAGCCAACACCGGGATTTCTGCACTGATCGCTCCTTCCGGCAAGGTGACTGTTGCCGGTCCGCTGTTTGAGTCACTGCAGCTCAGTGGGACGGTCGGTCTCGGCAGTGAGCCGACCTTTTATACCCGTTTCGGCGATGTCCTGGCGCAAACCTGCCTGCTGCTGAGCGGCATAGCGCTGGTGCTGCTCTATCGGCAGCGCCGGCGGCCGCGGTGAAACGGTCAGGTTGGATGACGAGCTGACGTGGCCTTTCCCGGCGTCCGGGAGTGTCGATCGTGGAGCCGGCAGGATTCTGTTGACATGATCAGCTTTTCGCGTAAGTATCCAATGGTTTTGCCGTAAAATTGTGTTGTGCACAAAAGGACCTGAACGATGAAGCAGCTGCCTCTCGCCACCGCGATCATTCCCGCCCGTTATGCGTCAACCCGCTTTCCCGGCAAGCCTCTCGCGTTGATCAAGGGACTGCCGATGATTCAGCACGTTTACCATCAGGTTTCCAAGGCGAAAACCGTGGAGCGGGTTATTGTCGCCACGGATGATGAACGGATTGCGGCTGCGGTTGACGGTTTCGCCGGAGAAGTGATGCTGACCCGTGCCGATCACCCGACCGGAACCGATCGTCTGGCCGAGGTGGCTGAGCGGATCGACGCTGAGTTGATTGTCAACGTGCAGGGGGACGAGCCGTTGATCGACCCGCGCATGATCGATCAGGCGGTACAGCCGCTGATCGATAATCCGCAGCTGCAGATGGGAACCCTGGCCGGGCGGATCGACCAGATCGAGGATTTTTATAATCCCAATGTGGTTAAGGTGGTCAAGGACAGTGCCGGGCTGGCGCTCTATTTCTCCCGGGCACCGATCCCCTGGCCGCGCGACCTCTCGCGGGCGGAACTGGCGGAGGCGCTTGACCGGGTCGTTCTCTACCGGCACGTCGGTCTGTATGTTTATCGCCGCGAACTGCTGTTGAACTATCCGAAGATGCCGGTAACTCCGCTCGAGGCGCTGGAAAATCTTGAGCAATTACGGGCTCTCGAGAGTGGTATCAAACTTTATGTCAGCGAGACCGAATTCTCGTCTCACGGAGTTGATACTCCAGAGGATCTGGAGCGCGTCTCGCGGTTGATGTCAGAAGAAAAACTATAGTTAAAACAAGAGATTGTTCGCCTGTTGAGAATATGGACAGTTTTTTGCAGGATCGGGGGTTTCCTTCGATCCTGTTTCTGTGTAGAATCAGCCTTTCGATTTGCCTCGGCGGGGCGTTTACATTTAGCTTTGCGGCAGCTCATCACGTACTTACTTCAAGGAGCAGGATTAACGATGAAGACGAAGTTTCTCTTTGTCACCGGTGGGGTGGTTTCCTCCCTCGGTAAAGGATTGGCCGCCGCATCGATCGGGGCGTTGATGGAAGCCCGTGGGCTGAAGGTGTCGATGCAGAAGATGGACCCCTACATCAACGTCGATCCCGGCACCATGAGCCCTTTTCAGCACGGTGAGGTGTTCGTCACCGACGACGGCGCCGAGACCGACCTCGACCTGGGCCACTATGAACGCTACACCTGCGCCCGATTGTCGAAAAAGTCGAACTTCACCACCGGTCAGGTTTATGACGCGGTGATCCGCAAGGAACGGCGGGGTGATTATCTCGGCGGTACCGTGCAGGTGATTCCGCACATTACCAACGAGATCAAGCAGAAGATTCTCGATAACGCCAAAGGGGTCGATATCGCCATTGTCGAAGTCGGCGGGACCGTCGGTGATATCGAGTCGCTGCCGTTTCTCGAGGCGATCCGCCAGTTTCGTGCTGACCGGGGCCGCGAGAATGTCCTCTATATTCACCTGACCCTGGTCCCGTATATCGCGACGGCCGGGGAGCTGAAGACCAAACCGACCCAGCACAGCGTCAAGGATCTGCGTGAAATCGGTATCCAGCCCGATATTCTGCTGTGTCGCTGTGATCGTGAAATTCCCCGTGATATGAAGGGCAAGATTGCCCTGTTCTGTAACGTTCCGGAAGAGGCCGTGATCACCGCCCGCGATGTTGCGTCGATCTACGAGGTGCCGAAAGCATTTCATGATCAGGGCCTCGACGAGCGGATTGTCGATTATCTGAATATCTGGACCAAGGCACCCGATCTGTCCCCCTGGGAGCGGATTGTCGAGCGGGTTAATGAGCCGGCCGGTGAAACCACCATCGCTATTGTCGGCAAGTATGTCGGTCTTACCGAAAGCTACAAGTCGTTGGCTGAAGCGCTGACCCACGGTGGGGTTGCCAGTAACTGCCGGGTCAATCTCAAATATGTCGACTCCGAGGCTCTTGAGCGGCACGGCATCAACGGTGCGTTTGAAGACGTCGACGGGATTCTTGTGCCCGGTGGTTTCGGTGAGCGGGGCAGTGAAGGCAAGATTTCCGCCATCCGTTACGCGCGTGAAAACAAGCTACCGTTTTTCGGCATCTGTCTCGGCATGCAGATGGCGGTGGTCGAATTTGCCCGTCACGCCTGCCGGATCGAAGATGCTCATTCGGCAGAGTTTCAGGAACAGGCGGAAAATCCGGTTATTCACATTATGGAGGAGCAGAAAAAGATCAAGGGGAAGGGCGGAACCATGCGGCTCGGTGCCTATCCCTGTGACCTCGGCGAGGGGACGTTGGCGCGGCGGATCTACGGTATGGAACATCTGGAAGAGCGGCACCGGCATCGCTATGAATTCAACAACGCGTATCGCAAACAACTGCAGGAGTGCGGGCTGACTCTGTCCGGGATCAATCCCGATTCCGACCTGGTGGAAATTGTCGAGCTGGAAGATCATCCCTGGTTTCTCGGTTGTCAGTTTCATCCCGAATTCAAATCCCGGCCGATGGAGCCGCACCCGCTCTTCGAATCGTTTGTCGGTGCCTGCCTGAAGAAGCGTCAGGAGTAATCTGATGAAACAAGTCACAGTCGGTTCAGTCACCTTCGGTGGTCAACAGCCGCTGGTGTTAATCGCCGGGCCCTGCGCCATCGAGAATGAAGACCTGACGTTGCGGATTGCCGAGCGGCTCAAAACGATCACCGCGGAGCTCGGTTGCCAGCTGGTCTTCAAGGCCTCCTACGACAAGGCCAACCGGACTTCGGTGACCTCGTTCCGTGGTCCGGGAATGGATGAGGGGTTGCGGATTCTCGAACGGGTGCGCAACGAGTTTGCACTGCCGGTGATCTCCGATGTTCACGATATCAGCCAGATCGCGGCTGCCGCCGAGGTTCTCGATATTCTGCAGATTCCGGCTTTTTTGAGCCGTCAGACCGATTTGCTGGTCGCGGTCGGCAAGACCGGCAAGCCGGTCAATCTGAAAAAAGGACAGTTTCTGGCCCCGTGGGATGTGGTGCACGGTGTCAAGAAAATTGAATCGACCGGCAATCACCGGATTCTGCTGACCGAGCGCGGCGCCTCCTTCGGTTACAACAATCTGGTGACCGACATGCGTTCGCTGGTGATCCTGCGCGAAACCGGTTACCCGGTGGTCTTCGATGCGACCCATTCGGTGCAGTTACCGGGCGGCGCCGGGGGCGCCTCCTCCGGGCAACGCCAGTATGTCGCCGCACTCTCACGGGCGGCTGCGGCCACCGGCATCGACGGATTATTCTGGGAGGTGCACGAGAATCCCGATCAAGCACTGTGTGACGGCCCCAATTCTTTGCCCCTCGACCAGGTGAAGAGGATGTTGCGACAAGTGCTGGCTATCGATGCCATTTTTAAACAGGACGGGACAGGAGCAGAATCTTGCTGATCGAAACCGCAAAGCGGGTCTTGCAGATCGAAGCTGATGCCGTTCTGGCACTGCAGTCGCGGCTGGACGGGGCGTTTACCCGGGCTGTCGAGATCATCCTGGCCTGCCGGGGGAAGGTGGTCATTACCGGGATGGGCAAGTCGGGGCTGATCTGTCAGAAGATCGCCGCGACCATGGCTTCGACCGGCACGCCGACCTTTTTCCTCCATCCGGCCGAAGGGATTCATGGTGATCTCGGCATGCTGGCCAAGGGGGATGTGGTGATTGCTGTCTCCAACTCCGGTGAGACCGAAGAGGTCTGTCGCATTCTGCCGGTGATCAAGCGGATGGGGTTGCCGTTGATCGCCATGTCGGGCCAGCCGAAAAGCAGCCTGGCGATTGCCGGTGATGTCCATCTCGATATCAGCGTTGCCGAAGAAGCCTGTCCCCTCGGTCTGGCCCCAACCGCCAGTACCACGGCGACCCTGGCGATGGGTGATGCCCTGGCTGTTGCGTTGCTTGAAGAGCGCGGCTTCAAGGCGGAGGATTTTGCCTTGTTTCATCCCGGCGGGGTACTCGGTAAACGGCTCTTGCTGCGGGTTGAAGACCTGATGCACACCGGCACGGAGGTGCCGCTGGTTCAGCCGGGGGTGTTGTTGCGTGACGCCCTTTTCGAGATTACCAGTAAACAACTGGGGATTACCGGGGTCATCGATTCCCGGGGGTGTCTGGTCGGAGTTTTTACCGACGGTGACCTGCGGCGGATTATGGAGCAGGGGCTCGACAGTCTGCGACTGCCGATCGCGGAGGTGATGACCACTGCTCCCAAACGGATTCTGCGCCGCAACCTGGCAGCGAAAGCGCTGCAGATTATGGAGAGCCACTCGATCACCTCGCTGTTTGTCTTCGAGGATGACGAGGGAACTGTGCCGATCGGCATTGTACATCTTCACGATCTGCTCAAGTCGGGGGTGGTGTGATGGATGCCAGACTGAGCAGAATCAAGCTGCTGCTGCTGGATGTCGACGGCGTCATGACCGATGGGCGGATTATTTACGATAATCAGGGCAATGAGCTGAAAGCGTTCGATGTCAAGGACGGTCATGGCTTGAAGATGCTCCAGCGGGCCGGGATCAAGGTCGGCATCATCACCGGGCGTCGGTCGGAGCTGGTTGCCCGGCGGGCTGCCGAGTTGGGGATCGATATCCTCCGACAGGGGGCTTTGAGCAAGCTCGATCCTTACCGGGAACTCCTGGCCGAACAGGGTCTGGCTGATGAGCAGGTTGCCTATGTCGGTGATGACCTGGTCGACCTGCCGATTCTGCGGCGGGTCGGTTTCAGTGCCACGGTTGCTGATGCCGTTGCGGAACTGCTGCCGTTGGTCGACTATGTGACCCGTCGTCCCGGTGGCCGCGGCGCGGTTCGGGAAATCTGTGACTTACTGATACGCGCCAGCGGTCAGTGGGATGAGTTGACCCGGCGATATTTCGACACCTGAATAGTTACAATCTGAAAAGCGAAAGGCCGCCGATGTTTAATCTGCGCCGTCTGCTGGCGACCCTGATTCTGGTAGCAGTTCTGGCGCTGGGGATTGTCCTCTGGCGTTACCTGCAACAGCAGGACCCGGTACAGATCCTTGAGGCTCTGCCGAAACAGGTGGATCTGGCGTTGGAGAAGTTGCACTACACGCAAAATGAAGAAGGTCGACGCAGCTGGACCCTTGACGCGGAACAGGCCGAATACCAGCGTGACAGTGGGCAGGCCAAGCTTGAGGCGGTGCGCTTGACCTTGTACACGGATGGCCGGTTCGGTGAAGTAAAATTATCTGCTGATCACGGCCTGCTGGACCGGGCAGCACGACAGGTTGAAGTGTGGGGTCAGGTGGTTGTCGTGACCGCCAGCGGGGAGCGACTCACTACCGAGCGTCTGCATTATGATGACCGCCAGCATTTGTTGACGACCGCTGACCCGGTTCTGCTGACCTCTTCGCGAATGGAGCTGAAGGGGACCGGTATGCAGGTTGATCTGGTTCGTGGCAGCCTGTTGTTGAAACAGGATGTCTGGATGTTGCTGCTGCCCGAGGAAAGGAAAGAGAAGAGCGATGAATAGACCCGTTCAGCTATTGTTGCTCGGCCTGCTGTTGTATGCCTCTGCAGCCGTTGCTCAGAGCGCAGCGCTGCCGCAGCCGGCGGCGTTGCCGATTGAAGTGACGGCTCAGCAGCTGGAGGCCGATCAACAGCAGCGGCAAGCGATTTTTTCGGGAAAGGTTGTCGCTAAACAGGGAGATATCACCTTGTATTGTGACAGGCTGGTGGTCTACTCCCTGCCGAAACAGGATCAGGTTGATCGGTTGGAAGCCTCGGGCAATGTCCGCGTTATCCAACTGGATCGAACGGCAACCGCAGATCGGGCTGTTTATCGGCAACGGCAGGGAACGTTGGTGCTGTACGGTCACGCAAAGGTGCACCAGGGGCAGAACCTGGTGTCAGGAGACGAAATTACCGTTTATCTGCGGGAAAATCGCAGTGTCGTCAAAAGTGGTGATGGTCGTCGGGTCAAGGCGGTTCTGTTTCCCGCTAAGCCGCAGGGACAGGAGCCGAAGTGACTCGCACGTTGTCGGCCCGAGGGCTCTACAAATCTTACGCCGGTCGGGAGGTGGTCTCGGGGGTTGACCTGCAGGTCACTTCGGGGCAGGTGATCGGCTTGCTCGGTCCTAACGGGGCGGGTAAAACCACCAGTTTTTACATGGTGGTCGGTCTGGCAACTCCTGATCAGGGCGCAGTTTTTCTGGATGACCAGGATATTTCCGGTCTGCCGATGTACCGTCGGGCTCGTTCCGGGATTTCCTATCTGCCACAGGAAGCTTCAGTGTTTCGTAAGTTGACCGTGGCTGAAAACCTGCTCGCCATTCTCGAAACCCTCAAGCTGTCGACAGCGCAACAGGAAGAACGACTCGAGGAATTACTGGAAGACCTGCACATCGGTCATATCCGCAATTCCAAAGGCTATGCCCTTTCCGGTGGGGAGCGCCGGCGGGTTGAGATCGCTCGTTCTCTTGTCCTGGAACCGGCTTTTTTACTGTTGGACGAACCGTTTGCCGGGATCGATCCGATCGCGGTGATCGATATTCAGAATATTGTTTCTCAACTCAAGCAGCGGGGCATCGGTATCCTGATTTCGGACCATAATGTGCGCGAAACCCTCGGCGTTTGTGATCAGGCCTATATCCTCAATCAGGGTAAGGTGCTTGAATACGGGACCCCGGAACAGATTGCCGAGAGCCCGATCGCTCGAGAAATATACCTGGGTGATAAATTTAAACTCTGAGTGCGGTGAACAAAGAGAGACTTTTGCTGATGACAATGTTAGTGTAAGTCAACATTGTCTGGTTTTCCCTGATAGAAGGAATTATGGCGCTTGATCTTCGATTACAAGTAAAGTTGAGCCAACAACTGGTGATGACGCCCCAGTTGCAGCAGGCGATCAAATTGCTGCAGTTATCGCGTATGGAACTGGTCGATGTTGTGACTGAGGAGCTTGCGGAAAATCCGTTGCTCGAAGAGGATCAGGACCCGAAGGAGGAGCGTGAAGAAGCGGAGACCGAGCCTGAGAAAGAGCCGATCTCAGACAATGAAGTCCCACCGGAACAGGAGGTCAAAGCCGAGTCCGAGGGGATGGATGACATCGATTGGCAGACCTATCTCGAAGGTTACAGTTTAAACAGCACGAGCTCCCGTGACAGTTATGAGGATCATGAAGACCGGCCTTCTTATGAAAGCCTGTTGACGAAAAAAGGCAGCCTGACGGATCATCTGATGTGGCAGCTGGGCCTCTCTTCCGTTGCGGATGATGAGCGCCTGGTGGTGGCGGAAATCATCGGTAATCTGGATGATGCCGGGTATCTGCACGCCACCATCGAAGAATTGGTGGAGGCGACGGGTCAGAACCCGGAGGTTGTCGAACGAGCTTTAGGGCGGGTCCAGCAGTACGATCCGGCCGGGGTCGCCAGCCGCAATTTGCAGGAATGCCTGCTGCTGCAGTTGGAACGGATGGAGTTGGCCGATTCTCTGGCCGCGACAGTCCTGCGTGATTTCATCAGTGAACTGGAAGGCCGCAAATATCCGCTTATCGCCAAAGCGTTGAAAATCCCGCTGGATGAGGTGCTGACTGCCGCCAAGCTGATTTCGGAGCTCGATCCGCGGCCGGGGCTGGCGTACAACGAGGAAGACGTTCACTATATCGTTCCCGATATCTATGTTCACAAGGTGGGTGATGAGTATGTTGTCACCCAGAACGACGAAGGTTTGCCCAGTCTGCGGATCAACTCTCTCTACCGCAACGCCTTGACCAACAGGGACTCGGTGGATAAAAAGGCCAACGAGTATATTCAGGATAAAATGCGCAGTGCGGTCTGGTTGATCAAGAGTATCCACCAGCGGCAGCGGACGATCTATAAAGTCACCAAGAGTATCGTCAAGTTTCAGCGCGCCTTTTTCGATCATGGCATTGAGTATCTGCGGCCGCTGGTTTTACGTGATGTGGCTGAAGATATTGAGATGCATGAATCAACGGTCAGCCGGGTAACGACCAATAAATATGTGCAGACTCCGCAGGGCCTGTTTGAGCTGAAGTATTTCTTTAACAGCGGAATCAACACCGCAGATGGTGATTCCATCGCTTCAGAGAGTGTCAAAAGCCGCATCAAGGAGATTATCGCTGCGGAGAATTCCAAAAAACCCTATTCAGATCAGAAGATTGTCGCCCTGCTGAAGGAGCAGGATATCAATATTGCGCGTCGGACTGTGACCAAATACCGGGAAATGCTCGGGATCGGCTCGTCGACTGAGCGTAAAAGATTGTTTTAACTGCACTCTACCGGTCGGGACCGGCTGTCTCCCGATCGATTCTGCGTTATACTGAAATGACACACACAGGATCCCTGCCGGGGTCTGTTTATCGAAGGAGGTTTATTTATGCAAATTGCCGTTACCTTCCGTCACATGGAAAGCAGTGAAGCCGTGCAGCGCTATGTGGAAGAGAAACTGGCCAAGGTCAAAAAGTACATTGATGAGCCTATTGATGCGCAAGTCGTTTTGTCAGTACAGAAGAAAATCAACCATCGGGCAGAGGTCACCATGGTCGCCAAAGGGCTGACCATGAAAAGTGTCGAAGAAAAAGATAATATGTACGCCGCTATCGATCTGATGACCGATAAAATCGAGCGGCAACTGAAGCGTTACAAGGAAAAGCTGAAGCAGCACAAAGGTAACACCGGTCCCCAACGGCGGATGAACAAAGCGGTTATTTCCGCATCCAGTGTCGATGAAGGACACGAAAATCCTGAAATTATCAGAAGCCATTCTTTCTCCGTCAAACCGATGTCAGTTGAAGAAGCGGTGATGCAGATGGATCTGCTGAACAAGGATTTTCTGGTTTTTACCGATGACCGTTCCGAAGAGATGAACGTGGTTTATCGTCGTAAAGATGGTAATTACGGGTTGATCGTTCCTCAGGGAAGTTGAATAATCGTTGACGGGTGATTTCCGTATCAAGCAGAAATCACCCGTTTTTTTATCTGCTGGCAGAAAAAGAATATAAGTATGAAAATATCTGAGTTGCTTAACCCGCAGGCGATCGTTGCCGATCTGCAGGGCCGGGACAAAAATCAGGTCCTCGCTGAATTGACCGATGCCCTGATTGCATGTGAACCGTCACTCGATCGAGATGAGGTGATCGCCGTTCTCCGGGAACGCGAAAAACTCGGCAGTACCGGAATCGGTGATGGTGTCGCTATTCCCCACGGTAAACTGGCCGGTATCCCGGAACTGATGCTCGCTTTCGGACGGAGCCGGGCCGGGGTCGATTTTGAATCGATGGATGGGCAGGCCGCCCATCTGTTTTTTCTGTTGATCGCCCCGGAAGAATCGGTCGGTGTTCATCTGAAAACCCTTGCCCGTATCTCGAAATTGTTAAAAGACGCGACCGTGCGCCGAAAATTGCTGGATGCGGCAGATCGGGACACTATTTTCCAGGTCATTCTTGATGAAGAGGATTCGACCTGATCGAGACCGGACGCTATTTCGGCCTGCTGCCGAATCGGCGTTTTAATCTGGTCGTCGGTCCCTTTATTTTTCAGGGCGCTGCCCTGTGAGTTAATCTGAAACAGACCTATGTCCGAACTGACTATCCAGGAAATTCTTGATGAAAAAGAAGCGGGGCTCGACCTGGAGCTGCTTGCCGGTGCGGCTGGACTGACCCATAAGGTCTCTGTCCCCAGAATTCAGAAACCCGGACTGGCCCTGGCGGGTTACAGCAGCAGCCTGCATCATGACCGGATTCAGGTCCTCGGCTCGACAGAACTGAGTTATCTGACCACTATGCCGCAGGAAAAGGCGGTGGAAAACTTACGGCGGATCCTTGTCCGTAACCTGTCGTGCCTGATCATCACCAAAGACCAGGTCGTCCCTGACTACCTCATCCAGCAGGCCGAATCGTACAATACCCCCCTGTTGCGGACCCGCCATCTCAGCTCCAGTTTTATTTCTCTGATCACCAAATTTCTTGAGGAACGGTTGTTGCCGACATCGACGCTGCACGGGGTACTGATCGATATCCTCGGCGTCGGTGTTCTGCTGCAGGGGAAAAGCGGTGTCGGTAAAAGCGAATGTGCTCTTGAGCTGATCCTGCGCGGTTATCGTCTGGTGGCTGATGATGTCATCAAGGTGCGTTTGAAGTTACCTTCGGTCATTTTCGGTGAGGGGATGGACCTGCTGCATTACCACATGGAGATCCGCGGTCTGGGAATTCTCAACATCAAACACTTGTTCGGGGTTGCGGCGATTCGCGAGCGGAAAAAGATCGATATGATCATCGAACTTGTCCAATGGGAAGATGGTAAAGAATATGATCGGTTGGGATTAGAAGAGAAAACCATGGAAATTCATGGTGTTGAACTTCCTTATGTGCGTATTCCGGTGGGGCCTGGGCGCAATGCCGGGACCATCGTCGAGGTTGCTGCACGCAACCAGTTGCTGAAAGAGATGGGTTATCACAGCGCCCAGGAATTTCAGGAGCTGCTGGAGACGCGGATGGCCGAAACGGCCCGTCTGCATGCGCACACGATTATCGGGGATAATCTGGAATGAGTCGGCGGCTGCTGATTATAACCGGCCTCTCCGGCTCCGGGAAAAGTACCGCCGTTCGGGTGCTGGAGGATCAGGGTTTCTTTGTCGTCGACAACCTGCCGTTTGTCATGTTGCCTGATTTTATCGACCGCGCCCAAAAAGGGCTTAACGAGTCGACCGATGTCGCGGTTGTCATCGATGTGCGTAACCGGGGTTTTCTGGCCGATTACCAGGTGACCTTGGATCAGCTGGAAGCCAGTGACTGCGAAGTTGAAATCCTGTTTTTTGAGGCTTCGGATGAAACCCTGTTGCGACGGACGCTATTCGGAAACGCGGCGTTCCCATCCGCTGGCGGCCGACGAGACCGTTCAGGCCGGGATTGATCGTGAACGGCAGCTGTTGTATTCGCTGCGCGAGAAGGCCACCCGAATTATCGACAGCAGTAACCTCAACTCGCGACAGATGCGCGATCTGTTGCTGACTTATCTCGGCGAAAAGGGTGAATCGCTGTTGATTGTCAGCCTCGAATCCTTCGGTTACCGTTACGGTTTGCCGCCCGCTGCCGATCTGGTCTTTGATGTTCGTTTTCTACCGAATCCCCACTATATTGATGAGTTACGGCCTTTGACCGGACTTGATCAGCGGCTGCGGGATTACGTCCTCGGGCAGCCGGCCTGCCGGGAGTTTCGTCGTCATCTTGATCGGTTGCTCACCTTTTTGATGCCGCATTATCGGGCTGAGGGCAAAAGTTATCTGACCATCGCCATCGGTTGTACCGGTGGCCGACATCGCAGTGTTTCGATTGTTGAAGATCTGTCCGGTTCTTTTCCCGATCCTAAAGTCAACCTGCACATCAACCACCGTGATGTCGACAAAGGCTGAGCCATGATCGGTATTGTTGTTGTAACCCATTCGAATCTGGCTCGTGAATTTATCACTGCCGCCGAGATGATTGTCGGTCCGGCAGCCCAGTTGCAGGCGGTCAGTATCGATCGCGCCACTGCCGTCGAGATGGCTCAGCAACAATTACAGCAGAGGTTGCAGGAGGTTGGAGAAGATGGTGATGGCGTGATCATCCTGACCGACATGTTCGGTGGTACGCCGACCAATATCAGTGCCGAGTTTCTACAGCATCCGCGGGTGGAGATAGTCACCGGGGTCAACTTGCCGATGCT
Source organism: Deltaproteobacteria bacterium (assembly GCA_013152145.1). Classification (GTDB taxonomy): domain Bacteria; phylum Desulfobacterota; class Desulfuromonadia; order Desulfuromonadales; family Geopsychrobacteraceae; genus Malonomonas. The sequence continues at coordinate 11,963 of JAADGW010000104.1, read as the reverse complement.
GTTGAAGTGCATCAGCGGCAGGCGGGGACGGACTGTGGCCGGGTTGGCCGTCCTGCTGAAAGATTATGGCCGCAAAGCGATAATGCGGCCGTCTGAAATGTTGCCAGAATAGTTTTGGAGCCCTGGATGAGTCTTGTTCTGACCCGCATCGATAACCGATTGATTCACGGCCAGGTTCTGGAAACCTGGGTGCCGTATGTGCATGCCGACTGCATTGTTGTCGCCAACGACGTCATCGCGGGGACTCCTCTGAAGCGGATGATGATGGAGTCCTCCGTTCCCAGCCGTATGCGGGTTGAGATCGGGACTGTCGAAGAGGTTGCCGTGCTGATCGCCTCCGGCGAGTTGGATAACTGTAAAACGCTGCTGTTGTTCGGAACCACGATTGATGCGCTACGGGCTTACCGTTGCGGACTGCAATATCAGCAGTTGAACCTGGGCAACCTCCACGCCGGTGAGGGGAAAACCCGATTGAGTTGCACCATCTTTCTCGATCAGGAGGATCTGGACGCCTTGCAGGAGTTGGAACAGGCCGGCGTTACCATTTCGGCCCGTTGTATCCCGGCGGACACCGAGCGCTCCTGGAAGAAACTGATTCCGAAAGGGAGGAAGAAGGCTTGAGTGCTTTTGACCTGCTGATCGGTGCACTGGTCGCCCTTTTTTGTGGACTGGATCGCACGGCGGTTTCGCAGATCATGATTTCGCGGCCGATTGTTGCCGCCCCGTTGGTCGCCTGGTTTCTCGGTGAGCCGCTGGTCGGGTTGCAGATCGGCATGCTGGTGGAGCTGCTCTGGCTGGCACGGCTGCCGGTCGGTGCCGCGATCCCGCCGGATGATACCCAGGTGGCCATCGCCAGCAGTGTCCTGTCGATTAATCTCAGCCGGTTACTGGATACCCCGGAGACCGAGTTGTTACTGCTCTGCCTGCTGGTCGCGATCCCGCTCGGCAAGGTTGGGCAGTATTTCGATCGATTTTCCCGTCAGTATAATATTCGCCTGCTGTCCCGAGCGGAGGCTTACGTGGATAGCGGTAACCTGGTGTTGGCGGAGCTGCAACATCTGCGTGGGCTGCTCAGCTTTTCACTGGCTGCGGTGGGGACGTACGCGGTGATCATCTTCGGCGGTTTTTTTCTGGTGCCGGTTCTCTGGCCGCTGGTGCGCCAGCCGCTGGTACTTTCTCACAGCTGGTTGCAGCTGGCTCTGCCGCTGGTCGGGGTTGCCGTGATTCTCGGTACCATCAATGTCAGCCGGGCTTTGACACTGTTTTGTGCTTCTTTCGGCATGGCCTTTCTTCTGATGTGGCTGGTGTAGACGATGAGGTTATCGAGAAAAACCCGTATTCACGTCTGGTTCCGTCTATTGCTGTTGCAGTGCAGCTGGAATTTCGAACGTCTGCAGGGGCTCGGTTTCTTCTATGCCCTATTGCCGGCATTAAGAAAGCTGTATGTGCGGGATGAACTGCGTAAGGTTGCTCGGGAGCACCTTGCTTATTTTAATACTCACCCCTACCTGGCCCCGTTGGTCGCTGGTGCAGTGCTGAAACTGGAGGAAGAGCGTGCCGCTCATTGTGAGCAGCCGGTTGCTATCAGTGATTTCAAAGAAATGGTGGCGGCTCCTTACGCTGCCATCGGTGATGCCCTGTTCTGGGGGGGCTTGCGGCCGTTGGCGGCAGGGATTGCGCTGTTTTTTGCCGCCAAGGGGATTTTGTGGGCGCCGCTGGTGTTTCTGCTGCTTTACAATGCCGTCCCGGTGGCCTTTCGCATCATCGGTTTCGTTCGCGGCTATCAGCAGGGACTTCAGTCGGTTGAGTTTTTTCAGCGCCGCTGCCTGCCGGACTGGGCGATTCATACCAAAGAAGCTGCGGTCGTTGTGCTGGGTGGCTTGAGCGCTTTTCTGGTTTTTCAGCATTTACAACATCAAGAACTGGTCAGTTGGTTCGGGTTGCTGGCCCTGCTGCCGATGATCCTGCTCGGGTTGTTGGCCCGCAGGGGGGTCTCAACCTTATTGCTGACGTTGATCAGCGCCATAATCATCATTCTGCTCAGCCTGTTCTGGGTTGACGTGACAAATCTGATTGTGATGTAGAGGGGGTAGCAAATGTTAAGTCGTGAATTTATAATAAGAAATCGTCTCGGGTTGCATGCCAGGGCTGCTGCCCAGCTGGTGCAGACAGCCAACCGGTTTGCTTCGGAGGTCACCCTCGTCAAAGAGGATATCGAGGTGAACGGTAAGAGTATCATGGGGATTCTGCTGCTGGCAGCCCCGAAAGGAACGGCTGTTTCCGTGGCCGTAGAGGGTCCCGATGAAGAGCAGGCGATGACCGTACTCGCCGAGCTGATAGAGGATGGTTTTGGGGAAGATTGAGGTCGCTAAAGATACCTATCTGGTCGGCATCGGCGTATCGCCGGGAATCAGTATCGGCGAGATCAACCTGCTTAACCGGAATACGACCGTCGATGACTGGCCGATTACCGCCGACGAGGTTGATGCTGAACTTGAGCGTTTCCACTGGGCTCTGGAGCAGTCGCGGGATGAACTTCTGGAAATCAAGCAGAAGGTTTCCAGCAAGCCGCACCTGCGTGAACATCTGTATATCCTGGATACCCACCTGCTGATCCTCGAAGATGAGATGTTGGTTCAGGGGACGGAGCGGGCCATCCGTGAACAGATCAGCTGTGAAGGGGCGTTAAAGCGGACCCTGCAACAGCTGCGTCAGATGTTTGATAAAATTGAAGATGAATACCTGCGCGAGCGGCGGTCCGATGTGGATGCCGTCGGCGGTCGAATCATGCGGATCCTGACCGGCGAGAATCAACGTTCTATCGATGATATCGGACCTCGGGCGTTGGTTGTCGCCCACGATCTGTCGCCCGCTGATACCCTGCAGATGGACCGTGACCGGGTGCTCGGGTTTATTACCGATAAAGGCGGCAAGACTTCGCACACCGCCATTCTGGCCCGTTCGCTGGAAATACCGGCGATCGTCGGGCTGGAGACGATCACTTCGCTGGTCTATGACCGGCTGCCGGCGATTATTGATGGCAGCAGCGGGGTGGTTATTCTGAACCCCTCGGAAGAGACCTTCAAAGAATATCTCAAGCGGAAGCAGTCCTACCGATATCTGCAGAAAGAACTACACGGTTTCAAAGACCTGCCGGCGATCACCACCGACAATGTCCGGGTGGCACTGCGCGGCAACTGTGAGCTGGTCAGTGAGTTCCCCGTCGCCCGCAATCACGGTGCCGAAGGGGTCGGCCTGTATCGCACCGAATTTCTTTACCTGGGGCGCAGTGAACCGCCGAGTGAAGCGGAGCAGTTTGCGGCCTATCGCGAAATTCTCGAAGAGATGCAACCGCATCCGGTGACCATCCGAACCCTGGATATTGGTGGCGATAAAGTTGTTTCGCAACTGAATGTGGCCGATGAAGCGAATCCGGCCATGGGTCTGCGGGCGATCCGCTTCTCTTTACGTGAGGGCAAACTGTTCAAAATCCAGTTGCGGGCAATTCTCCGGGCTTCGGTGTATGGCAACGTCCGGATCATGTTCCCGATGATCAGCGGTGTTGCCGAACTACGTACCTGCAAACGGATTCTGCGCGAGGTTCAGGAAGAACTTGATCAGGAAGGGTTTCGTTACGCCCCGGTGATTGAAGTCGGCATCATGGTTGAGACACCTTCGGCCGTCCTGTTAGCGCCTTTTCTTGCCGAAGAGGTTGATTTCTTTTCTGTCGGTACCAATGACCTGATCCAGTATTGCCTCGCGGTGGATCGTGGTAACGAATATGTCGCTTACCTGTACGAACCGATGCATCCGGCCATTTTAAGGGCATTGGAAGCTGTCTGTCGTGCCGCGAATGATGCCGGGATCAGTGTCGGTTTGTGTGGAGAGATGGCGGGCGACCCGCTTTATGCCCTGGTCTTGTTGGGGCTCGGTTTCCATGAGTTATCGATGAATCCAGCCAGCATCCCCCGAGTTAAACGCATCTTACGGAAAGTCTCCCGGCGGGATGGTGAACGATTACTGACAACGCTGCTCCGCCTGAAAACCGCCAAAGAGGTTTCCGCCTGTCTCGATAAAGAGATGCGCAAGTGTTTGCCGGGAATCTTTGATCAGGTGCTCATCTAAAGAGAATAGCGTTGACTCAAACCGCTGTGGCCCATAGAATGCCCCGTTCATTTAACCAGACATAAAGAGGGAGGATTGCTGCAAATGCCGATGACCGATTTTCTTTTTACCTCGGAATCTGTCAGTGAAGGACATCCGGATAAAGTTGCCGATCAGATTTCCGATGCCATTCTCGACGCTATTCTTGTACAGGACAAACAGGCCCGGGTTGCCTGCGAGACTCTGGTGACCACCGGGATGGCGATGATCGCCGGTGAAATTACCACCAGCGCCTACGCTGACTTTCCGACCATCGTCCGTGAAACCATCAAAGAAATCGGTTACAACGATTCGGCCATGGGCTTCGATTATAAAACCTGCGCGGTGCTGACCTCTATCGACCAGCAGTCTCCCGATATCTCACAAGGGGTGACCGCCGGGGAGGGATTGTACAAGGATCAGGGTGCCGGGGATCAGGGTCTGATGTTCGGTTTTGCCTGTAATGAAACGCCGGAACTGATGCCGATGCCGATTACTTTTGCCCACAAACTGACCAAAAAGCTGGCAGATGTGCGCAAAAGCGGTCAGCTCGATTTTTTGCGGCCGGACAGCAAGTCACAGGTGTCGATTCAGTATGTTAACGATATGCCGACGCGGATCGATACGGTGGTCATCTCGTCGCAGCATACCCCGGATGTCACGTACGAAGACCTCAAAGAAGCGATCATCGAGGAGGTGATCAGAGCGACTCTGCCGGCAAATCTGCTGGACGACAAGACCCACTACCTGATCAACCCGACCGGTCGTTTTGTGGTCGGCGGTCCAATGGGCGACTGTGGTCTGACCGGGCGCAAGATCATCGTCGATACCTACGGCGGCCAGGGATCGCATGGCGGTGGTGCCTTCAGCGGCAAGGATCCGTCAAAAGTTGATCGCAGCGCCTCCTATATGGCTCGCTACGTGGCCAAGAATGTCGTTGCCGCCGGCCTGGCCCGCAAGTGTGAAGTACAGTTGGCTTACGCGATCGGTGTCGCTGATCCGGTTTCGGTAATGATCAACACTTACGGTACCGGCAAGATTTCTTCGAACCGAATTTCAGAAATTGTCCAAGCCGAATTTGATATGCGTCCGGCGGTTATTATCGAGCAACTCGACCTGCTGCAGCCGATCTATCGACAGACCGCTGCTTATGGTCACTTCGGTCGTGAACTGCCCGGTTTTACCTGGGAGCGGACTGACCGAGCCGAAGCCCTCAGATCGCGGGCCGGTCTGTAATAAACTGAATATCAAAGGGCGAGCCGATCGGCTCCCCCTTTGATATTCAGTCCCGAAAACGTTTTATCAGGTCCTGATAGACATCAATCCGCCGATCACGTAAGAAGGGCCAGCTGCGCCGAACCTGTTCACTGCGTTGCCGGTTGATCTCCACCAGTAACAGCTCCTCTTCTGTTTCACTCCCCTGCACCAGGATTTCCCCCTGACAGCCGGCAGCAAAGCTGCTGCCCCAGAACTGTGCTCCGGCCGTAGCGCCACTCGGATCAGCTTCAAAACCGACCCGGTTGACCGCGAGCAACGGGATGCCGTTGGCGATGGCGTGAGCGCGTTGCACGGTGAGCCAGGCCTCGCGTTGACGTTGTTGCTCTTCGCGACTGTCGTTCGGATCGTAGCCGATTGCGGTCGGGCAGAGTAACAGTTCGGCCCCGGCCAGAGCCATCAGCCGGGCGGCCTCGGGATACCACTGATCCCAGCAGATCAGGACTCCGAGCTTCCCCACTGAGGTCGCGATCGGTCTGAAATCGTTATCACCGGGCGTGAAATAAAATTTCTCGTAATAGCCGGGATCGTCAGGGATATGCATCTTGCGGTAGGTTCCGGCGATGGAACCATCCTGCTCCAGAATGACGGCGGTGTTGTGGTAAAGGCCGGGAGCCCGTCGTTCGAACAGTGATATCAGCAGCACGATTCCCAGCTCCTGCGCCAGTCGACCGAACTGGTCGGTTGAGGGACCGGGTATGCTTTCCGCCTGTTGGAAGACCGCGTTGTCTTCGGTCTGGCAGAAGTAGAGACCGGTGTGCAGCTCCTGCAGAACCGCCAGCTGCGCTCCCTGCGCAGCCGCAGTGCGGATTGCGGCGAAACTTTTCCGCAAATTGTCGCTACGGTCTGTGCCACAACGCTGCTGGAGCATGGCAACCTTCAGGGTGTTCATGACAGGACTCCTTCGGGAAGTTGCATGGTGAGGCAATGCAGGGATCCATACTGCCGGACTACCGGACGGCAGTCGATACTGATGATGTCCCGGTCGGGGTAGACTGCAGCGATTGCGGTCCGTGCGACCCGGTCTGCGGGGTCAGCGTAGCTCGGCACCAGCACCGCACCATTGATGACCAGATAATTGGCATAGGTGGCCGGCAGCCGGTCGCCATTGTCAGCGTGGCGGGCCTGCGGCCAGGGCAGCGGGATCAGGCGGAACGGTGCCCCGGTTTGCGTTTTCAGCTGCTGTAACTGTTCTTCCATTTTCAGCAGCTCCGCATAATGTTCATCCTGTGGGTCGTTGCAACGAACGTAAGTGATCGTATCGTTCGGACCCAGCCGTGCCAGCGTGTCGATATGGGCATCGGTATCGTCCCCGGCCAGAAAACCATGGTCCAGCCAGAGGATCTGCTTTGCGCCCAGGTAGCGGAACAGCAGTTGCTCAATCTGTTTTTTGTCCAGGTGGTGATTGCGGTTACTGTTCAGCAGACATTTAGAGGTCGTCAGGATGGTCCCGGCGCCATCACTTTCGATGCTGCCTCCTTCGAGAATCAGGTTGATGGCTTTTCGCGGGGTCGTTCCGAAGCTGCCGGCGGTGTGCAGCCGCTTGGTGACCTGATTGTCGCGATCCGCGGCAAATTTTGCCCCCCAGCCGTTAAACTCGAAATCGAGCAGCAGCGGCTTTGTCTCACGCAGAACCGTGATCGGACCGAAATCACGCGTCCAAGTGTCGTTGGTCGGGACGTCCTCGATGCGGACCGCAGTCATATCGATTGTGGCCTGCGCCAGCTGTTGCTTGACGGTTTCCGGCTCCGGAGTCGCGATAAGAACCGCCTGGTATTGAAGAATCGTTCGGGTCAGCTCAATATAAACGGCAGTTATCTCTTTCAGCAGCGGTTGCCAGTCCGAGTCCGCATGCGGCCAGGCGAGCAGGATACCGTCCTGCGGCTCCCATTCAGCCGGCAGGCGACAGTCTGATAACGGTTTTTCGGTCATGACTCCCCCGTATCAGTGAGCTTGCAGCAAGAGATGCTCAAACAGAATTTTAACCCCGATGGCGATCAGAATCAGCCCACCGAGAATTTCAACTCCGGTTGACCAGCGTTGCCCGATGCTGCGTCCGAGCAGCATGCCGCAGATGGTGAGTATCCCCGTGGTGATGCCGATGACCAGCGCCGGGGTCCAGATGCTTACGCCCAGGACGGCCAGGCTTAAACCGACCGCCAGAGCATCGATGCTGGTCGCGATTGAGAGCAGCACCAGAGAAAGTCCGCGGGTGGGGTCATCCGCAGGTGGTTTGCCGCCATGGCCATGCCACGCGTCCCGGAGCATCTTGCCGCCGACCAGGGCCAGCAAAATAAACGCCAGCCAGTGGTCGAAGGCTTCAATCTGCCGGCGAATACCGATTCCGGCCAGCCAGCCGAGAATCGGCATTAATGCCTGGAACAGGCCGAAATGAAAGCCGAAGCGGAACAGGTGCCGCCCGGTCAGTTGCGGCAGGAACAGGCCGGTGCTCAAGGCGACGGCAAAGGCGTCCATCGCCAGGGCAACGGCAATCCCCAAGAGAGTTAGAATATCCATAAGTACAGGTTGTTAAAGGGGGCTTCAGGAGGGTGTTTATAGCACAGGGCGGCTGTTCCTGTCATCGAAAAGCCGCCCTGTGAGAAGGTTATCAGGGACCGGGTTAAGCAGTGGAGAGAGGGACACAGCCGCTTCTCCGCGAGATTTTATTCCTCGTCGATGGTGACTGTTTCGATGATGACCGTTTCGGTCGGGACGTCCTGATGAGGGCCATGATTTCCGGTATCAACTTTGGCGATACTATCGACGACATCCATCCCTTCGGTGACTTTGGCGAATACGGCATAGCCGTAACCATTGGGGGTTTTTGACTGGTGGTTGAGAAAATCGTTGTCAACCAGATTGATAAAAAACTGGCTGCTGGCACTGTCAACCACCTGGGTGCGTGCCATGGCCAAGGTGCCGCGCAGATTTTTAAGCCCGTTATCCGCCTCGTTCTTGATTTCTTCTTTGGTCTTCTTTTGCTTCATCTCGGCGGTAAAGCCACCGCCCTGAACCATGAAGTTGGGGATAACGCGGTGAAAAATCGTTTGCTCGAAGAACCCGTCGCGGACATAGGACAGAAAGTTCTCACAGCTGATCGGGGCATTTTCCGTGTCAAGTTCAATAGTTATCTGTCCCATGCTGGTTTGCATGCGAACCACATTTTGTGTGCTCATAAGGTGCTCCTTGAATTAACCGTTATTGAAAGTTCGGGTCGGCCGAAAGTGGCAGTCAACAAATCTGTTGATTTATGCCTTGAACAACTCTTCAATTTTGTCGATCAAGCTTGATAGATCGGTGAGGGGTTTCTGGATAATCTGTTTCGATGATAGCCCGAGGGTGATCAATGCGTTTGATAAACGGTAGTCAATCGATCCGGTATGGATGAGGAAACGCAGTTCCGGTTTCAGCTGATGGGCTTTGAGAATCAACTGTTCCCCGCTCATGCCGGGAAGGCGTAAGTCGACGAGCAAGAGATCAAAGGTGTCATCTGCGGCCAGCATTTCTAATGCTTCTTCGGCATCACTGGCCGTTTCGGTGTTGACATGATAATCACGCAGGAATTCCGCCAAGCTCTCCCTGATGGAAGCCTCGTCATCAACAATCAGTATACGTCGTGAACTCATGGGGACTCCGGGGGAATTTCATCGTCTCGATGATATCGATTTTTATGTTTTTTTCAAAGAAAAAACAGTTACTTTTTGTTGTTGGCAGTTTCGACGTTTGTTTGCGGCAGGAGTGTGTGGAGCGGACTTGCTTATGGCCGGCGGGTCAGCTGAACACGGTTCCCGCACGGAGTTGCTCGGTAAACTGGCTATCCGGGACCGGCCGACTGAAGTGGTAGCCCTGGTAGAGCTTACAGCCTTTTTCCGCCAGGCAGGCCAGTTCCAGCTCGGTCTCAACACCTTCGGCAATGACTTTAAGTTCCAAGTGATTGGCCATGGAAATAATCGTATCGACAATAACCACATCATTGGCATCGCTGGCAATATCGCGGACAAACGACTGGTCGATTTTGAGGATATCGAGCGGCATCTGTTGCAGGTAGGCCAGTGAAGAGTAGCCGGTCCCGAAATCGTCGATTGACAGCTCAATCCCGAGTTGCTTGAGCGCGCGCATCTTCTCGATGGTATCAATAACGTTGTCGATCACCATCCCTTCTGTCAGTTCCAGACCGAGCAGCTTTGGATTCGCTCCGGTATCTTCGAGGATGGCGCAGACCTGGCGGACAAAATCCGGTTGACGAAACTGGCGTGGGCTGACATTGACCGCCAGGTGATGGATCTGCAGGCCGCTGTCCTCCCAAGTCTTCAGATATTCGCAGGCACTGTGCAAAACCCACTCACCGATCGGTAAAATCAAGCCGGTTGCTTCAGCGACCGGAATAAAGGTCGCCGGTGAGATGAAGCCTTTCTGCGGGTGTTTCCAGCGGATCAGGGTTTCCGCACCGACAATGTTGCCGAGAGTGTCGACCTGTGGCTGGAAAAATAGTGACAGCTGGTTTTTTTCCATGGCGTAACGCAGTTCTTTTTCGATCGCCAGGCGCTCGTCGGCTGCCGATTGCATACTTGGCAGGAAGAAGCGGATCGTGTCCCGCCCGTCATCCTTGGCACGATACATCGCCGTATCTGCGTAACGCAGGATATCGTCGCCGGTTTCATGCCCCTCTTCTCCGGTCGGGAACATGGCGACGCCGATACTGGGCGTGATATGCAAAATATGCTCGGCAATCTGGTATTTTTCGGCCAGACGGCGCTGAATTGCTTCTGCTTTCTGTTGTGCAACCGTCGCCGCGTCGACCGGTTCGGGACCGAGGTCGGAGAGCAGCATGACGAATTCATCCCCCCCCAGGCGTGATACCGTGTCCTCTGCGCGCAAATCGATGGTCAGGCGTTTGGCCACCTCTTTCAGCAGCGCGTCTCCGACCGGGTGCCCGAGCGAGTCGTTGATATTTTTGAAACGGTCGAGGTCGAGAAATAACATCGCTCCGTAATGATTGTGGCGATGAGCCCGAGAAATATTCTGTTCCAGACGATCCAGCAGCAGGCGGCGATTCGGCAGTTCAGTGAGAGCATCAAAATAGGCCAGGTATTCAATGCGTGCTTCAGCTTGTTTGCGCTCGGTAATGTCGCGCAGGGTCCCACAGATTTTGTCCGGACCTCTCCCTTGCGTTTCTCGGTAGCGGGCGTTCAGTGAACAGGGGATCAGGGTGCTGTCTTTATCCCGCAGGTAGATTTCGTAATCGGTCACGGTTTCTTCCCTGCGCAACAGGGACATCAGACGGTCACGACTCTGGGTGCTCGGGAAAATACCGGCGATGTTGTTGCCGAGGATCTCTTCTCGTTGGTAAAGGGAGAAGTGGGAGATCGACGGGCTGATTTCATAGAGGGTACCGTCGAGCAGGATTTCGAAATAAACGTCCTGCAGGTTTTCAAAAATAAGTCGGTATTTTTCCTCATTCTCTTTCGATTTGCGATGAGAATGGTTCAGGTCACGCATCGTTTTTTGCAAGGCTTCAGTGCGTCGACCGACCTCCTCTTCCAGATGTTCCTGGTAAGCGCGGTTTTCGACGATCAACCGCGAACGTTCCAGCGCCTGGCTGATGGCGTGCAGCAGCACCGACATGTCCTGAATCGGTTTCAGCAGATAATTCCAGGCTCCATGACGGATCGCTTCGATGGCGTCACCGATAACGCCGGTTCCGGAGACCACAATGATCGGGATGTCCGGGGTATTTTCTTTGATGAATTGGAGAACTTGCAGCCCGTCAACATCCGGCATGCGCAGATCACACAGAACCAGGTCCGGTTTCTTCTTTTGGATGATGTCAATTCCTTCACGGCCATTGGCCGCTTCAATGACATTATATTCAAAGTCTTCCAGAAACAGCCGGAAGCTGTCGCGGATATTTTCCTCGTCGTCAATGGTCAGGATGAGTGGATTTTGTCGTTGTTCCATTCGGGCTCGCTCGCAGAGTTACGTGGTACGATCATTGTCCTTTTCCGTCGATATGAACGCCGGTAGACAAATACTTCTCAGAGAGTCTAACACAGGATGTTTTGTCTGCTTTTCCCCTGGAGAAATATTTACCGATTCAAATTGTCGGCGTTAGAAATTATGCTGTAAGCAATGCGATTAGTCAACGTTAATTTCAACAGTTAATTTCATCGGCAGTTTTGCCCCCCCGCACAAACAATATGTGCAGATTGACGCCGAGATTGTGAAAAAGGGAGGTTTCCAGACAGAAACCCACTTGTCCCCCGGGGGTATCGCAGTGGTTTTTTGCTATGCTTGTTATTAACGAGGTAGCTGTTGCTGTCAGAGGAGAGCGCATGGCAATCAGGCCCTTATCCCGCGTTCGTCGGAATGTTTGTGCATTGCTGCTGGCGCTGCTGGCGCTGTCATGGGGCTACTTTGTGTTTTCGTTTGCCCGTGATTATCGCACCATTGAACAGCAGAGCAGCAATAATCTCCAGACCCTGGCCACGGGGTTTGCCGCACACGTCCGACAGATGCTTCGGGTGAGTGATGTCCTGCTGCTCGAT
>JAADGW010000280.1 GCA_013152145.1 Deltaproteobacteria bacterium | reverse complement strand
TTAAGCCCCCGCTCCGCAAGCGCGGCAAAGGCATCTTCATCGGTCAAATCATCACCCAGATAGGCCACTGAATCGTTCTCATCCAACTCACCGAGCAGCTGGGTGACGGCCGTCCCCTTATCAAGTTCCGAGCCACGCAGCTCAAGGCCACCATCAAATGCTGTCAGTTGCAGGCCATTTTCATTGGCCAGCTGCTGCCAGCAACCACCGAGCTGTTCTCGCATCACGTCTGCCGCTTCCGGCTCCAGTCCGCGCCAATGCAAAGCCAACGAAACCGGTTTTACCTCAAGCTGCGCAGCGTAGCCGCTATCTCGTGCCAGCTCGGCCGCCCGTTCAAGAATCTCTGCAATGTGACCCGGCAAGCGGCGCTGTAAAGCCCGGCCGCCCGGCAGACAGCGCTGCCAGCCGTGACAGCCCCAGAGCTCCGGCAGGGTCTCCAGTTCAAGACAGGCGGACAAGCTGTTGATTTCGCGGCCGCTGACAATCACCAGTCGGTTGTTTTTCAGCAGCATCAGCTTCTGCAGCAACACAGCCACGCCGGGATAAAGGCGGGCCTCGGCCGGATCCGCGACAAAAGGGGCGAGCGTGCCGTCAAAATCGAGCAGCAGCAGTGCCTGCTGTGCCTGCCGCAGACGCTTCCAGAAGGATTCAAGATCGGTGCGATCGGTTAAGATTTTCATATCAAGCGGCAAACAGGTGATCTGCCATCCCCCGCCGCAGAGCCAGCATCAAGGTCAGGTATTCGCGCAGATGCCGGGTCAGAAGGAAGTTATCCTTCACAAACCCCCTGGCGGTATCACCCATCCGCTTGATCAGTTCCGGACGGCGCAACAGTTCACGCATCCGCAGCGCAGCCCCCTCCGGGGTGTTGACCAGAAATCCGGTGTGGTAGTTGTGAACCTGCAGCCGGATACCGCCGACATTGCCACCGATCACCGGCTTCCCCTTCCACATCGCCTCGGTCACCGTCAGGCCGAAACCTTCCTGCAACGATTTCTGCAGCACCAGGGTCGAGGCCCGCTGCAAGGCGTTGATGGTCCGGTGCGCATCTCCCGGCAGCAGCAGGATCTGAATCCGCGGATCCCCCTGAGCCGCATCCTCAACCTCTTCGAGGACCGCTGCGCCTTCCGGGTCATCGGTTGCCCCGCCACCGGCCAGCAATAGCTGCGCATCGATCACTTCCGAAAGCAGCTTGAAAGCCTCGATCACCCCGATCGGATCTTTAAAACGATCAAAACGGGACACCTGGGTCAGCAGCGGCCGATCATCCGGGATCTCGTAGCGTTGCAGGGTCGAAGCAATCTCATGAGCAGAAATCGGGCAGTTCTTCTCGCTTAACGGGTCGATACTGGGAGCGATCAAAAACTGCGGGTGCGGCAGCGGTTGGGCAAACTCCGGCATCGAAAAGATACTGGCATCATACCCCTGCACCTTGCCCTGCAGATACTTCCAGATTTTCCGGTACGGATGACTGGCATCGATATGACAGCGCCAGATCCACTTCCCCTTGCGGTTCGGACAAAGCTCCAGCAAACGGGCCGGCTGCGGATCGTGGATAAAGACAAAATCGGCATCTTCCAGCGTCGACCGCAAGCGTTCCGCGTTAGCCGCGACCGTCTGCTCATAGGTCTCGATCATCCGGTTGGTCAAGGGAGCCGCCACCCCCTGCAGACCATTGTGAAACGATTTTGTCACGTGGAAAAACGGCTCGTTCCCTTCGATCACCTCCCAGCTGGCATCAATCCCCAGATCACGCATCAGTGGAATCAGCCAGGCGAGGATCTCCGCCACCCCACCGCCGACCCGGGTCGAATTGACATGCACCACCCTGGCCCCGGCCAAATCCCGGGCAAACTGACGCAATTGAGAAATGACGATCGGACCGACCACATCTTCATACGGTTGCAAGGTTCTGATCATCAGCCCACCTCCTCCAGACGACAGAGCCCGACAAGCTCCCTCTTCAACTCACGCAGATTGAGAAAATAGAAATCGATCCCGTTTAACCCCCGGACAAAATTCGTGGTCTCTTCAGCCAACCCCGCCAACCAGGAGCTGAAATCATCCAGCCCACCGGCTGTCCTTCGCCGGGCCTCGACAAAGTGATAATAGACACTGCTCTGACTCATCGCCGGAATCGCCTGCTGCAACTCGGCAAGCGTCATCAACTCAACGCCGGTTTCAAAAATAACCGTTGCCGCCTGCATAAAACGGAACTCTTCACTGGCCGGATGCCAGACGCTGTTCGGCAGCTCGCTGGCCCGCTCTGCAACAATTTCCACCAACCGGTCACGTAACTCCTCAAGATTGTTAAAAGTATAAGGATTCAAAATACCGAAACGCTCGGCCAGAACCCGGTCACCGAGAGAACGTGAAGCCCAGACGGCAAAATCGTTGCGGAATTCCGGATCATCAAAAGACGGGCGAATCTGGGTCTCGCAAAAATGATGATAGAGGGATTCCAGCGGACAGACCGTCAGCCGCTCGTGCAGTTCCCGCAGATTCATAACCGAAGAAATTCCCGCCATCCGGGTGATCAAAGCACAGTCTTTCACCTGAAACGCATCGCCCGGCATTGCTCGCTCCATCGCAGACATAAACCCAACTCCTTTACGACCACACTGCCCGCCACAGCAGCAGACGCTAACTTGCTGAAATATGAAACAAAGCATAGCAATTATAACGAGATCCACAAGTCAATCGCCCGGATCACCCCGCCCGCAGCCATTTTTCCTTGACAGTCTCGGGCCCATTCGTTATAAACGTGTCTCGTTTCGCCCAGATAGCTCAGTCGGTAGAGCAGAGGACTGAAGAGGACTGAAAATCCTCGTGTCGGCAGTTCGATTCTGTCTCTGGGCACCAGTAAAATCAAAGGGTTACGGTTGATTCCGTAACCCTTTTTATTTTTCAAAAATGACTACAAATGACTGGTTGTTTTTTATTGACCAGCAGGCTCCCGAACGATTACTGGAATATTATATTCCCAGGGGATGCCATCTGGGTTATTTGATCAGCAAATCCAGAAACTTTCCGTTGATATAGTAAAGCTCTCGGCCAATTTTGATCACCTTCAGCACCCCGATCCGGGCCAACTCCTTCAGGTAGTGCGATGCGGTTTGGCGCTGTGCAATCCCGGCCTCTTCGAGAAAACGGATCTTGCAGTACGGCTGATGATAAAGCTGCTCTAACAGATCCTTGGAGTAGATCTTCGGCAACTCCGCTTTGACCTTCTCAATATCGGCATTCATCAGATCGCGGATCGACAGAATCTTTTCGCGAGTTTCACGCGCGGTTTGCTCAATCGCCTTGAGCATATAGAGAATCCAGCTTTCCCAATCCCCCTTTTCGGTGACCACTCGCAAGCCGGAGTAGTAGGCATTCTTGTTCTCGATGATGTAGCGGCTCAGGTAAAGGATCGGGATATCGAGCAAGCCCTGCTCGATAAGAAAGAGAATATTCAAAATCCGCCCGGTACGGCCATTACCGTCGCTAAAGGGGTGGATCGCTTCAAACTGGTAATGGACAACCGCCAGTTTGACCAACGGATCGATGCCATCTTCGGCGTAGATGAACCGTTCCAGATTGGCCAGCTTGTCGCGCAGAATCACCTCCCCTTCCGGTGGCGAGTAGATCACTTTGCCTGCACCGGTGGCCAGCTTGGTGCCCGGCGTTTTACGCACTCCGGCGCTGCTCTGCTTAATCTGCTTGAACAGCTCTTCAAAAAGATTGGTCGTCAAGGGGCGGTTCTGGTTCTTGATCGCGTCGAAACCGTGCCACAAAGCATCGTTATAACGCAGAACCTCTTTGGTGTGCGGATCGGCCTTTGCGCCTTTATTGGCAAAGGCACGGTAGAGTTCGTCGTTGGTGGTGACAATATTTTCGATTTCGGAAGAAAGCTTGGCTTCCTGCAGGCCGATCGACTGAATCAGGACCGCCTGGTTTGGGACCAGTTCGCCCGCACCCTTGAGTTCGGCCAGGGCTTTGTTGGCGGCGATGGCCCGTTTGAGAACCGGTCTGGATTCCAGTTCAACTGCCGGTGGTAACAGCGGCAGGTCGTTGTACGGTTTTTGCGGATCGAAAGTCATTTGCTTTTCCCCTTGAGGAGAAATGATGATATGTCGATAAAGTTGATTTTTTTCGACATATCAAGAGTATATGTCGATTCCGTCGACATATCCAACAAAATCGTTTAGCAATGACAACCTAAAATTGACCACCCCGAGCGTTGGGCGTAGTGCTGGGTGACAAGGGTCATCCAGGACAATCCCTGTTCACATGACCGATAAACACTGAACGTCTTGTGGCGTGGTCAGTGCTTACCCGGTCGGCAAAGTTTCTAACCTGATTTCTTTTACCTCAGTGTTCGATGCAGCAACTCCTTGGCCGGGCTCGGTTGAGGCTGATCTGGGCAGTCCGATCGATTTTGCTGCCATCTACCTCATTGCTGAAAACGAAGGCAGGAAGGTACTGACATCTTCAGCTCAACAGATCGTGCCTGTTTTTCACCTCAGTCCCGGCACGCCTGCGATGGCTTCCGTTTGGGTCCTGCTCGGCAAGGCCAGATTTCAAAATGCAGAACTTGTTCGCTCCTCCGTCGAAGCAGGTGTTGAAACCGTCCATATTCCTTTTGAAATTTCGGCTGAATTTTCCCCTGCCATTGCCAGGGCAGCCGATGAGCGACTGGCAAAACTTACAGAAGGCCTCCCTCCCAAGGCCCCTGAGTTTGACCATATTGTTCACCAGTGCGCCGAAATGAAAAAGCTGGTTGCCCAGGCACGGACAGTGGCCCTGCGCGACGTTCCAGTGCTGATTGAAGGTGAAACAGGAACCGGTAAAGAATTATTTGCCCGCGCAATCCATGAAGCCAGCCCACGAAAAGAGAAAAAATTCATTTCCGTCAACTGCGGAGCGATACCGAAAGAGCTTTTCGAAGCGGAATTCTTCGGCCACAAGAAGG
>JAADGW010000203.1 GCA_013152145.1 Deltaproteobacteria bacterium | reverse complement strand
GGGCAGTATAGCCTGAATGTGAACAGAAAAACAGCCCGACGAATAGTTTAAGAGAGGACCTGTGCGGCCGCCCCGTTCAGAAACGTGGGATTCTTGGCGAATCCTCGGCTTCGCCCGATACAAACATCAGCGCTGCGGCCGCCGGATATGAATTTCCCGGGCCAGCGCGTCGTCGACGGCGAACTGGGAATGTCCCACTTTAAAAATGTAGCTGGGAAAGCTCTGCATCAATTCCAGATCACTGCCGGGCAACACCCCCATGCTCATCAGCTTCTGCATCTTTTTGCCGTCACTGGCAGCAAGATAGGCAATCTCCCCGGTTTCGCCGGATTTCAGCTCGGTCAGCGGTACAATCCCCGGGGCGCCTTTTTTCCGCGCCTCTTCACAGCAGGTTCCCGGCGGGATCGGCTTGCCGTGCGGACAGGTGGTCGGATGATTAAGCAGGGTACAGATCTTGGTATCGACCCCTTCATGCAGCAGATGCTCAAAGACACACGCCTGTTCATTCCCTTCATCCCCCTTGATATCGAGGATATCCATCATCAGACGCTCGGCGAGGCGGTGACGGCGTACGGTCATCTTGGCCTCGGAACGCCCTTCTTTCCGCAGATACAGGCGTTCCCCCTTCACCTCGATGTAGGCCAGTTTGACCAATTCGTCCACCCCCAGTTGTCGCTCTTCCGGCGACAACTTGCAATCGCTGAGCAGACTGCCGATCTCATCCCCTTCAATCGTGGCGATCCAGAGAGACTCGAGAATTTCTTCTGCACTTGGTGATATTTTGTTCATCCTGAATCCTTGTCAGTAGCTTTATGCAAAAACTTACGCAGCAGCTTTCCAGGTGCCGGGTTGGCATATCCACAATGCGGACAATGTATCTTGCGACAGCCACCTCGGCAACCGCCACAGCTATTTTTTCCGTCCCCCGGACCGACCTCGTCGGGGATCTCTTTGCCGCAGAATCCACAAATCACAGTAATAATCCCGTCGTCAGCAAGAATTTATTCAGCAGCCAACCAGAAGCAAAAGCGCACAATGAAACAAACACAAAAATCCCCAGAGAAACCTTGAGTCCGCGCTCCTTCTTCATCATCAAAAACTGGGCGACACAAGGAACAAACAGGGTCAGGGTGACCGCTGCGACCGTCAGCTGGGTCGCCGTCAACAGCCCCTTGAATTGCAGGTCGTAAAGCCCGGCGGCACCGAAATCCCGGCGGAAAAAGCCGAACACAAAAGCCGAAGTCGCTTCGACCGGCAGACCGATCGCCCGTACCGCCGGTGACAGCAGAGCGATGAGCTTTTCGAGCGCTCCCATCATCTTCAGTGCCCAGAGGATAAAAGACGCCAGCAGAAACAACGGCAGAATTTCCATAAAGTAGGAGCGTATCCTGCTGAGGGTTTTCACCACCACGTTACGAAACTGCGGCAACCGCATCGGTGGCAGTTCCATGTAGAAAACCGGCGCTTCCCCGGGCATGAGCTTGGCGGACAAAAACCCGACCACCAGGAAAATCAGCAGCATGAAAACGGTCCAGTCCAGACGGCCAACGCTCCCGGTACGGGGGACAGCAGACCGAGAATAACACCGAGCTGCGCGCTGCAGGGAATCGCCAGCGCCAACAGGATGGTGGCAATAACCCGCTCTCGGACGGTTTCCAGCGTTCGGGTCACCATGGTCGCCATGGTGTCACAACCAAAGCCGAGGATCATCGGAATCACTGCGCGCCCGGAGAGACCGATCCATTTGAAAAGACGGTCAACCAGCATTGCCAGGCGCGGGAAATAACCGGTATCTTCCAAGATCGAGAAAAACAGGAAAAAAGTCCCGACGATCGGCAGAACCAGGGCGACGGCATAACGGATGCCAAGCGTCCAGAGTCCGTATTCCCCTATTCCCCGGCAATCAATTCAAAAAGCCAGTTGATTTTTATGTGTTGTTTGACAAAACCGACCACGACCGGGTTGATATAACCTTCAAACAATCGGCGTTCCAATAAATCGACCAGCGTCCCGGCACCGAAATGGCCGACAAACTGATAGAGCCCGAGATAAACCACCAGCAATAAAATCGGTGCTCCGGCAATCGGGTTCATCGTCCAGCGGGAAAGCTTTTCGGCAAAGGTCTCGGCAACTTTATCAACCTGCGTAACAACATCTTCCAGCATTTTTTTACAGATCTTTTTCTGTTCCATACTGATCTGCAGGTGCAGATCGGCCCGCCGCTCGAAAATGACCTCACGAACAACCGACTGCAACTGAGCCAGATCTTCGCTGTTTTCACCCTGTGCGATTAACTGTTCGACGTCGCGGTCTTTTTTCATCAACAGCAGGCAGGTTGCCCGCTTACTGAAACGATATTCACCTTTGATCAGACCGACCATCCGGTTTAAATCCCGTTCCAGATCACGGCTGTAAGTGAAGGGTTTATGCGGGACGGACGCATAACTGTCGATGGCCTGCTGCAACTCGGCAAGACCCTGCTTACGCTTCATCACGGTCCCGATCACCGGTATCCCCAGCTTTTCCTGCAACAACCTCAGATCAAACTGCATCCCCAGCCGTTCAGCCTCATCGAGAATATTCACCACCAGAATAATCGGCAATCCGGCCTCGATCAATTGCAGCGTCATCGGCAACATCCGCTCGATGTTGCGCGCATCGATCACGTGCAGGACCGCGTGGGGCGTCTCCTCCAGCAGAATCTGCCGGGCAACCCGTTCTTCCTCGGTAATCGGCATAATCGAATACATGCCGGGGGTGTCAAGAACCTCGTAACGGGTTCCGTTGATTTCACAATGACCGCGCGACACTTCAACCGATGTCCCGGGATAATTCGATACGGTGGTATAAGCACCGGTCAGGACGTTAAACAGGACACTTTTGCCGACATTCGGATTGCCGACCAGGACGACTTTCGGTGGCGGCGCTTGCTGCTCTGACATAAATCTGCTGACTTTCAAATAAATAGGCTGAAGGACGAATCAGTCGCCGGCGGCGACGCAGGCGGCACAACGACCGTAGAGCTCCAGACGATGGCTCTCAATGGTAAACTTATGCGCTGCAGCAGCTGTTTTCTGTAACTCTTCAATCTGCGGTTCTTCAAATTCGATGATCAATCCACACTCGGTACAGACCAGATGATCATGATGTCCCTCAGCGTCAATCGGCTCAAACCGGGTCTGGCCGTCGCCGAAATTACGCTCGGCGGCAATCCCGCACTCAGCGAACAGCTTCAGGGTACGATGGACGGTTGCGTAACCAATTTTCGGGTACTCCGCACGCAGTTTCAAATACAGATCTTCGGTGGAATAGTGGGAATCCGACTCGAGAAAGGTTTCCAGAATAATCATGCGCTGACTGGTGGTCTTCAAGCCTTTCCGGTTGAGATAATCATTAAACTGCTTAACCTGATCCATCGGCTCACCTCTCCTTGAGATATTGAAAACGATTTTCATAAACTAGGCAATCGCAGCAAAAAGGTCAAGAAAAAATTGCGCGACCGGTGAAAATTACCACCTCCTCGCAACCGGCAGTAAAAAAGGCACCTCATCGAGGTGCCCTGATATGACATGAATGAACAACGCGCCTACCCCAGTGACGAGGGGAGAATCTCGTAGAGGAGCCCGGTAAGGCGACTGAACTGATCGAAGAACAACAGCACCCCGGCAATCATCAACAACACCCCGGTAAGAATTTCAACAATGCGGATATGTTTTTTGAAGCGATCGAAAAAGCCGAGAAAGGCATGGAAAAGAATCCCGGAAATCAAAAATGGCACCCCGAGCCCGGCGGAATAGACGGAAAGCAGCAACACTCCCTGCCCGACACCGCCGGAGCTGCTGGCGGCAATCGCCAGAATCGCACCGAGGATTGGGCCGATGCAGGGTGTCCAGCCGGCAGCAAAAGCGACTCCGACCAGAAAGGTGCCAAAAAATCCGGCCGGTTTGTTGCGCAGGTGCAGCCGCTTCTCCCCCAGCAGGACACCGAAATGGAACAGGCCGCTGAGATGGACACCGAAGAGAAAGATCAGCACCCCGCCGACCTTCTGCACGAAACTTAACCCTTCGCGCAGGTGCGCCTGAAATGCGGAGGATGCCAGCCCGGCCAGCGCTCCCAGGCCGATAAAAACAGCAGAAAACCCGGCAATAAAGACCAACGAATGCAGGATAACCGTCAGACGGACCTTGCCGCCGGCATGAACATCCTGCAACTCGCCGAAAGAGAGTCCGGAGATATAGGTCAGGTAGGAGGGGATCAGCGGAAGAACGCAGGGGGAGAAATAGGATAAGATTCCGGCCGAAAAAGCGATCCAGAGTGTGACGTCAGCACCGACATCCATGAAGTATTCCCTTTATGCTTCTTCAGCCGTCAAGCAAAAATTTGATCAATTCAAAAGTTGACCCCGAAGTCCAGTCTATCGCACCGATGACTTTTTCCACAACCTTGCCGTTACGATCGATGATAAAGCTCTCGGGAAATCGGAACACCTTGTAGCGGTTCTGCACCTCGGCATCAGTATCCAGCAGAATTGGGAAACTGTAGGGGGTCTGCTGAAGAAACCGCTGCACAGCCTGGGCACCGTTCTTCTCGACATTGACTGCCAGGATGACCAACCCCTGCTGCTGATACTGGCGATAAAGCCGCTCCATCGACGGCATCTCTTTGCGGCAGGGCGGACACCAGCTCGCCCAGAAGTTGATAAGAACAACTTTTCCCCGGAAATCGGCGAGTGAGACCTTCTTCCCCTGCATGTCGGAGAGGGTAAAATCAGGCGCTTGCTGCCCCTTCCCAACGCCGGATGATGCCCGGGGTTGTTCGTCCTGCTGTTCACTGCAACCGGCAAGGGTCAAACTGGCAAACAGCAGGAGCAGCAGCATCCCTTTGAACAACGAAAAACGCATTTTGTAGATTCCTTCCGAAAATTAAGGGTAACTATTCAGCAACGCGATGGATGACCTCGGGGTGCCTACTTCAAGGGTGTCTGTCGCCTGGATGGCGACAGTCAAGCCCCAGGGATGGGTTCATGCGGCCTTGGGAGTGGGCACCCCGAGATCATCTGGTGAATAGTTACAATTAAGGCAGCTTTACCAGATATCCCCGGCTGTTACGAACCACCAGAAATGACAACGGCAGACGCCCGAGTCGACTGGCGATCACATTTTTGAAGTCGGTCAGACTGGTCAGTTTGATCCCGTCAACTTCAGCGATCAGGTCACCCGGCTGGATGCCGACCCGGTCAGCGGCAGAGGCACCGGTCACCTTTTCAACCCGCAGCCCATGTTTTTCGCTGAGGCTGAAACCAAAAGTCCGCTGAGTATATGATAATTCATATCCATCGGGCAAGGCCGCTAATAAAACTTCCCGGTTCAGGGTCTGCAAGCCACGCAGCAATAAAATCTGCACCCTGTCATCCGGAGTATAGGTCTGCAGCAGGGAATAGTATTCCTCGGTCGAAGCAACTGGCACGCCATCGATCGCCAGGATTACATCCGCCACCTGCAACCCGCTGGTTTCAGCCGGAGAGCCGGGCAACAGGTCCTCAACCAGGACCCCGTCATCACCATGCGAGCGGGTAAATGTGCTGCTCACCTCTCCCGGCACGATACCGAAGAAAGCATGCCGCACCCGGCCGTACTCGATCAGATCGCCGATCACCCGCTTGGCCGTATCGATGGGGATGGAAAAACCGATCCCCTGGGCTTGACGGGCGATGGCGGTGTTGATACCGATCAACTCGCCATTGATGTTGATCAGAGGGCCGCCCGAGTTGCCGGGATTAATCATCGCATCGGTCTGAATAAAAACCGAGGAAAAGTTCTTATCGACCTGAATGCGGCGATTGGTCGAGCTGACAATACCGGTGGTGATCGAATGCCCGAGCCCAAGGGGATTACCGATCGCAATAACCGTTTCACCAAGCATCAGATCGTCGGAACGGGCGGGTCGCAGATACGGATATTTTCCGCTTTTGACAATTTTCAGCACCGCCAGATCGATCCGGCTGTCCTCACCGACAAGTGTCGCCTCCAGCTCTTTGTTCTGCTCCGTCAGGGCAACAAAAATTTTCGAGGCTTTCTCGACGACGTGGGCATTGGTCAGAATATAGCCTTTGCTGTCGATGATGACGCCGGAGCCGAGCGACTGGGTTTTATAGCTCGACGACGGCAACATATCATTAAAAAATTGCTCAAAAATTGAATCGCCAAAACCAAAGAAAGGACTGCTGCGCCGCCGGACGATCTGCTCGGTCCTGATGTTGACGACCGCTTTGCGGGCCTTGGCCACGGCATCGACCACAGCGGTACGCCGTTCGGCAGCCTGCAATCCGGAAACGGAAACAAGAAGCAACAAAAGTGCTGCGATAAGAGGACGGATCGCCATAAGATCATCAACTCCTAAGGGGTCTGGATATGGTACTTCTCCAGTCGATAAAGCAGGGTGTGCCGCGGAATCCGTAGAAATGCCGCCGCGCGGCTTTTGTTGCCGGAACAACGCCGTAACGCCTCTTCCACCGCTTCCTGTTCGAGCGCCTCAAGCGAGTAGCCGTCCGCCGGCAGGTTGAGAACTCCGCCGTTGTGCACAGCCGGTCGACCGATCCGCTGCGGCAGGTCGGACAGCTCCAGCAGGTCACCCTGCCGCAGGATCAACATCTGTTCGACGACATTTTCCAGTTCACGAACATTGCCCGGCCAGCTGTAATTTTTCAGGTACTCGACAACCTCGGGGGAAAATCGGACTCCGACCTCGGCCTGCCGTTTGTGCAGAAAGAAATCGAGCAGCAGCGGGATGTCCTCTTTGCGATCGCGCAGGGGGGGTAATTCCATCGGCACCACAGCGATTCGATAATACAGGTCTTCGCGGAACTCACCGTTCTGCATCGCCTGTTCAAGGTCACGGTTGGTCGCAGCAAGAACCCGGACATCAACCCGTTCGGTGCCCCCACCGACCGGTTCGAAAGACTGTTCCTGCAATGCCCGTAACAGCTTCGGCTGTAAATCGATCGGCAATTCACCGATCTCATCAAGAAACAGGGTGCCGCCGTCCGCCAGCGTAAATTTTCCCTTGCGATCCTTGATCGCCCCGGTAAAAGAGCCCTTGAGATGGCCGAACAGTTCGCTCTCGATCAGATCTTTGGGAATTGCCGCGCAGTTGACCGCAACAAAGGGTCCGTTGCTGCGTTCAGAGCCCTGATGCAGAGCCTTGGCGATCACCTCCTTGCCGGTACCGCTCTCACCACTGATCAGGACCGAGGCCTGGCTGGCGGCGACCCGTTCGACCCGCTGCAGAAGTTGTTGCATGGGACGCGAACGACCGACAATCTGTTCTTTGTCGAACGTACCCGCCAGAGCATCTTTCAGACGTCTGTTTTCCCGCCGCAGCTTGCCGTACTCCAGGGCTTTGGCGACGGCCAGGCTGAGCTGATTGCGGCTGAACGGTTTGGTGAGATAATCGTGTGCTCCACCCTTTATCGCGGCAACCGCCTTTTCGACCGAACTGAAAGCGGTGACCATAATCACCAGCGCCTGCGGCTCCATCTCCAGGATCTGCTGCAGAACCTGGTACCCGTCCAGCTCCGGCATCTGGACATCGGAGATCACCAGCGCCGGTCGATACCGCCGGAACGATTCGACCCCTTCGGCACCGTCGGCAGCCGTAATAACCTGATAGCCGGCCTCCTGCAGATTAAACTCAGTCACCCGCCGCAACGAAACATCATCATCAATCAGCAGTATCTGTTTTGTCATCAGCAACCTCTTCAGCGCAGGGATAGTCAACCCGCTGCAGGGTCAGGGTAAACTCGGCACCGCCTTCCGGGCGGTTTTTGACGCTGATCTGCCCACAGTGATTTTTTACAATCCGGTGGGTTATCGCCAGGCCGAGACCGGTGCCATCCTCCCTAGTGGTAAAAAAGGGATCAAAAACTTTATCCAGATCGGCGTCAGGAATTCCCGGGCCGTTATCAGCAAATTTCAGCAGGATTTTATTCCCCTCAACCTGCGTCTCGATCCACACCTGCCCGCCCACCGGCAGGGCTTGCAAGGCGTTGAGAATCAGGTTCAGGAAGACCTGCTTGAACTGTGAACTGTCACCGATAGCCGCCGGCAGGGGCTGTTCATCCCAAATGATACTGACCCGGGCTTTATGCGCCTGCTGCTGGGTCAGCTGCAAAACTTCACGGAGAATCTGATCCGGTTTGAAATCACTCCGATCGCTCATATCGGGTCGGGCAAACCGCAGAAAACCCTCCAGCACCTGGTTGAGCCGATCGACCTCGCTGACCAGAATCTGGGTAAACTCGGCATAACGATCTTCCGGTGGGAAAGCATCGCGCAGGATCTCTGCCGTTCCCCGGATCGCTCCGAGAGGATTGCGGATCTCGTGAGCCATCCCGGCGGACAGTTCGCCGAGCGCGGTCAAACGGTCGGCACGCCGCAGTTGATCCTCAATTTCCAGAATCAGATCAGCCTGCGATTTTAATTTTGCATAGCTGCCGGCGAGATGCCTGGCATTTTCTTCGACCCGCAAGCGTTGTGCGCGCTCTTTTTCCGAGAGGAACCCGGTTAAAAAACCGATCGTATTATAAAGTAAAATTTCCAGGTACTGCTCGATATTGACCGACGGCAGATGACTCCATTGTAACAAGACATGCGGCGTATAAAGCAGCGAGACCAGCAGGGAAACCCCAACCCCGCCGCGTAGACAAAACCAGATCCCGCCGAGCACGATCGGCAAGTAATAGAGCCGCCGATAGATGCCATGAACGCTTGAGTGACTGGTAGCCGTCAGATAATGCAGCGCCGTTACTATTGCAACCAGCACCAGCAACAACGCAAGCCTGAAGAATTTCTGTCGATCGGCAAACAAATTGTTGACTTTCCCCATGTCGTCTAACTCAGCATCCAGCACATTACTCTTTGTGGATTATTCATCGACAAACCGTCGAATATTCTACAAAAGCAGTTGAGCACTGTCTATCAAAATATTCAACATATTGATTTTACAGAGTTTTATAATTGGCACGAGTATTGATATAGAAGCAGACAAACAATACAGGAAACTTGTTTCTTAAAGGAGACACCCAATGAAGAAAGTTACAGCCATTGCAATCGCCAGCATTTTTTCCGCAACCGCACTCTTTGCCGCCGGAGCCATCAACTTCGATCGGGAGTTGGGAGATGCAAACGACAGCAACCTCAACGCCGCCATCAACTTCGATCAGGAGTTGGGAGATGTGAACGACAGCAACCTCAATGCCGCCATCAACTTCGATCAGGAGTTGGGAGATGCAAACGACAGCAACCTCAACGCTTCCATCAACTTCGATCAGGAGTTGGGAGATGCAAACGACAGCAACCTCAACGCCTCCATCAACTTCGATCAGGAGCTGGGAGATGTTGATGTTGATGACTTGCAACGTGCCTGAATAACCTCCGGGGCACAGTCAAAACCGGCTACTGAACAGAAATCCCTGTGGCAACGCTGACCCCAAAGGGCCTCAATTGAGGCCCTTTGGACGTTATGCGGACGATAGACAATGAGCATAATCTGAGTTATGCTGCCTCCGCCTGGAGGCGATATGGCTCTGTTCATCAATACCCTGACAATTGTTCTACCGGTTTTTCTAGTTATCGGTCTCGGCCAGGCGCTCTTCCGGTGGCGCCTGTTTGACAGCAACTTTGTGCGACAGACGAATCGGTTGATCTATCTGGTTTTTCTTCCGCTGCTGCTGTTCCACAAAATCGGCAAAGCCGATTTCTCTACTTTTTTCAATGGGTCGCTGGTCATCGCCTCATCGCTGGTCATTGTCCTCGGCTTCATTATCACCTATGTTTACAGTGGCCTCCGCCATTACCCAGCACCGATCCGTGGCAGCTTCTGCCAAGGGGCCTTTCGCGGCAACCTGGCCTATATCGGTCTGGCCATCTGTTTAAATGCCTATGGTGATGACGGTCTGACCCGGGCCGGCATCCTGATGGGCTTTCTGGTACCGGTTCTGAACCTGTTCGCCATCCTGGCCCTGCTGCTGCCCCACCAGAAAAGTGTCGATGACAACAACCCGAACTGGCTGGCCCAGATCGCTCTGAACCCGTTGATTATCGCGTCCTTTCTCGGGATCGCCTGGAGCTACTGGCAGCTGCCGATTCCGACCATTATCGATCGTGCCCTCACGATCACAACCGGCCTGACCCTGCCGCTGGCGCTGCTCGCTATCGGTGGATCATTTTCCGTGGAGCGGCTCAAGGGAGACCTGCGTATCGCGGGGCTGGCCACGCTTGTCAAGCTGGTGATTCTGCCGGTCCTCGCGGGCCTGCTGCTCACTTTATTCGGGGTCACCGGCAACGACTTCGGCATCGGCATTCTGATGGCCGGAACCCCGGCCGCCACCGCAACCTACATCATGGCCCACCAGATGAAGGGGGATGCGGAGCTGGCCGGCTCGATCGTTATGCTCTCGACCCTGACCTCGGCCGTCAGCTACACCCTGCTGTTGCTGATTCTCAAGGGAACCGGTCTGTGAGCCCCACCTGCGTTCACAGTTCTGTCGCTGCGGCCTGCAACTGGAGATGACCATTGAAGGAAGATTATCAGCCGTTTATCCTCGGCTCACGGTTCCGTATCCTGCCCCCCGACCTGACACCTCCGCCGGGAGAGCATCTCAACCTGACTATGGAGCGCGGAGCGTTCGGATCAGGAGAACATGAGACCACCAGAAGCTGCCTGGAGATACTGGAGAGTTTTTCGTTCACCGGTAAAGAAAAAATTCTCGATCTCGGCAGCGGCACCGGCATCCTCTCGATAGCCGCCCTGTTACTCGGGGCGGGTAAGGCCTGGTGCATTGATATTGAAGAGGAAGCGGTTCGAAGTTGCGGGCAAAACTGCCGATTGAACAAGGTCAACGACAGGGTCGTCCACAGCTGTGGAACACTGGCAACCCTGGCAGAGGAGAATTTTGATCTGATTCTGGCTAATATCTACGGTGACATCCTGCTGGAGGTTGCGGAGGGTCTGGTCGCCAGAGCAAAACCGGGCGCCCGGCTGCTGCTCTCCGGGATCCTCTGGGAAGATAACTTTGATGTGCGCAGCACATACCGACGGTTCGGCTGTGAGCTGGTAAAAAACCGCCTGCTGGAACAATTCAGCACGCTGTTACTGATTAAAAACTGAGCCGTCAGCGAGCTGCCGGTCACACATCCGGGCTCCAGACGACGGTCCGGTTACGGCCTTCGGCCTTGGCCCGGTAGAGTGCCCGGTCGGCACAGCTGACCAGTTTTTCCATGCTGTTGGCATCCTCCGGGAATGCCGCAATACCGAGTGAAATAGCCACCGGGACCGGTTGCCGGTCGGATCGCAGGGTCAGTTCGGTAACCAGCGTTCTTAACCGCTCCGCCACCGTCCAGGCGCCCTCTTTTTCAGTATCCTCCAGCAAGATGGCAAATTCCTCCCCGCCGGTTCTGGCCGCCAGATCGACCGACCGGATCACCCGGGCAAACAGTTTTGCCACCTGCTGCAGGACCTCATCCCCGAAAGGGTGCCCGAAACGATCATTAATCTGCTTGAAATGATCGATATCACACAGAATCAGGTAGAGTGAACCGGACCGCCGCCGGGCCCGGTCGAGCATAGCTTCAAAACCGCACTGATAGGCACGTCGGTTGGCAATACCGGTTAAAGCATCAATCGTTGCCAGCCGGTTGATCTGCTCATGCGAACGGGCCAGTTCGATTTTAATCATCACCTGGGTTGCCACCAGCTCAAGCATTTCCCGGCAGGTCCGGGTAAACATGTTCGCCTGCTTCGCAGCAACGATCATAGCACCGATAACCGGCCCATCCTCCTGAAGCAGCGGGATAACCAGCAGAGAATGATAATCAGCGAACAGGTGAGCCGGACTGAAGACCGGCGATGTCCCTTTATAATCGGCATTATCCGGCAAGGTCCGCCGGTACTTCATCACCTGACCGACCAGGCCCTGTTCAATCGGAAAAGCCTGTCCAGCTAATTTTTCGGCGTTATCCCCCAGGACATAACTGACGCAATGCTGATCCCCGGTGGCAAGACTTATCGAAAAAAAGTCGGCAGGAACGATGGTTTTTATGGCGTCAGCACTGGCGGAGAAGGTTGATTGCAGCCCGAGTGCCGCGTTCAGCTTGCGTAAGCCGTCGAAGGCCCGGCGATAAGCGTGTCGCTCGCGGTCATAGACAAACAGTTGCCTGGACACAGCAACACTGTCCGCCAACTGCTCGGCGGTCTCTGCAATCAAGGTCCGTTCCACAGCCGTCCAGGCTTCGGTGCTTTCGCGGTCAACGCACAGCAATCCGCTGTCGTTCTGCTGGCTGCCGGCAGCGGCTGAAACCAGCAGCTTGACAGCCATGAAACTGCCGGTCTGCCGGTGATCAGTATAATAGGGGATGGCGGGCGAGAATTCGGTGACCGGCACCAGGGCGAGCTCGTCATGTTCTTTCAGTGCACCGGTAATACCGATCCCGGACGGATACGGGCCGATCTGCAACTGATCCAACCGGCTGGAAGACGCATAGAGTGAGAGCTGTCCGGGCTCAGGTCCGGACCAGAGAATGACAGCAGATGTCAACTGCAACATCTGCTGCAACATCTGCAGTTGGTGTTGACAGCAGGTATACAGTTGCCGGAGGATTTTTTGCCGGTTGGGGACCGCGATCCCGCTACTGTGCTCACAAGCAAAAGGCAGTTCAGCAAAACGCTCTTCCACCAGCGTGGAATTTTCAGGCTCGGGAGGCAATCCGGTCCAGCGCGACAACCAACTTTTCATCGACCTCATCCTGCCATAAACACCGGGAAAGAGACAACTGTCGGAAAACTCTATTTTAACATGGCCGCGGCTTCGATCAGAAAAAAAAAGTGCCTGTTCAGCCAGATGGTCTCGTGCTGCCCACTTCAAGGGTGTCTGTCGCCGGGATGGCGACAGTCAAGCCCCAGGGATGGGTTCATGCGGCCCTGGGAGTGGGCAGCGCGAGACCATCCATCGCGTTACTGAATAGTTACAAATAAAAAAAGGGCGGATCCGCAGACCCGCCCTTTTTTTATTCCGCTGACCTGTCGCTCAAACGAGTGATTTAATATACTCGCGGTTGAGCTTGGCAATAAATTTAACGTTGATCCCTTTCGGACAGGCATCCTGGCACTCGTAATGATTGGTGCAGTTACCGAACCCTTCGTCCAGCAGCGCATCGGTCATGCTCTTGACCCGGGCTTTGGCCTCTCCCTTGCCTTGCGGCAGGACTGCCAGCTGGGCAACCTTGGCACTGGTGTAGAGCATCGCCGAGCTGTTCGGGCAACCGGCAACACAGGCGCCGCAACCGATGCATTCAGCAGCATCCATGGCGTAGTCCGCGACGGGTTTAGGAACCAGCAGAGCGTTACCATCAGGCACGCCGCCGGTGTGACAGGAGGTGAAACCACCGGCCTGCATAATCGTCTCCAGTGTGCTCCGATCGGCAATCAGGTCTTTCTGAACCGGGAAAGCTTTGGCTCGCCACGGCTCAATGAAGATCTCGTCACCATCGGCAAAAGAGCGCATATGCAGTTGACAAACCGTAGTCCGTTCCTGGCCGCCGTGAGGTTTACCGTTAATGACCTGGGAACACATTCCACAGATCCCTTCACGGCAGTCATGATCGAATGCGATCGGATCTTTGCCGGCCTTGATCAGCTCTTCGTTAACCTCATCGAGCATCTCAAGAAACGACTCGTCTTCACTGACATTCGTAGCCTGGTAAGTCTCAAGCTTTCCTTTAGCCTTCGGCCCCTTCTGGCGCCATACATGTAAGGTCAGATTCATTATTTGTAACTCCTCACGGCTAGTTTGATGTTTTCAAACCTCAAAGGCTCTTTGTGCAGTTCGGGCTCATTGCCCGCACCCTTGAATTCCCAAGCCGCAACGTAAGTGAAGTTTTCATCATCACGCATCGCTTCACCGTCATCGGTCTGGTGCTCAACGCGGAAGTGACCACCACAGGATTCCTCACGGTGCAGGGCATCCTTGGTGAGGATCTCTGCAAACTCGAGGAAGTCGGCCAGGCGCCCGGCGTTTTCGAGCTGCTGGTTCAACTCGTTAGCCTCGCCGGTGATTTTGACGTTGTTCCAGAATTCGTCACGAATCTCCGGAATCCGCTTCAGGGCATGATTCAGACTGGCGTCACTACGCGCCATACCGACATCTTCCCACATCACCTTACCGAGCTCACGATGCAGTTCCCCGACAGTCCTCTTGCCGTTGATCTTCAACAGCTTGCTGATCTGTGCCTGCACTTCTTCAACCGACCGTTTGAACTCCGGATGATCATCTTTAACGGCCCCGGGAGTTATACCGGCCAGATAATTACTGACCGTGTACGGCAGAACGAAGTAACCATCGGCCAGCCCCTGCATCAACGCAGAAGCACCGAGGCGGTTGGCCCCGTGAACCGAGAAGTTCGCCTCACCGGCAACAAACAGGCCGGGGATGTTGCTCATCAGATGATAATCAACCCAGAGACCGCCCATGGCATAGTGCGGCGCCGGATAGATCCGCATCGGCCGCTCATAACCATCCTCGTCAGTAATTTTCTCGTACATCTCGAAAAGGTTGCCGTAGCGTTCCTTGATGGTGTCCACTCCGACCCGATCAATGGCAGTTTTGAAATCGAGATAAACACCACGTTTGCCCGGACCGACGCCACGCTCGTCGTCACACTGCTCTTTAGCCGCACGTGAAGCGATATCGCGCGGGGCCAGGTTACCGAAGGAGGGATACTTCCGCTCCAGATAGTAATCACGGTCTTCTTCCGGGACATCCTTCGGGTGCTTTTCACAATCTTCAGCTTTTTTCGGCACCCAGCAACGACCATCATTCCGCAACGACTCAGACATCAGCGTCAGTTTCGACTGCTTGTCGCCATGCTGCGGGATACAGGTCGGGTGGATCTGGGTGTAGCAGGGGTTGGCAAAGAAAGCACCTTTTTTAGCAGCTCTCCAGGTCGCAGTAACGCTGCAACCCATGGCATTGGTCGACAGGTAGAAGACATTGACATACCCACCTGAGGCCAGAACGACAGCGTCACCCCAGTGAGACTCGATCTCGCCGGTAATCAGGTTGCGAACGGTAATGCCCTTGGCAACACCATCAACCACGACCAAGTCGAGCATTTCGGTCCGCGGGTGCAGTTTTACGGTCCCGGCTTTCTGCTGACGCGCGAGTGCCGCATAAGCACCGAGCAACAGCTGCTGACCGGTCTGACCGCGGGCAAAAAAGGTTCGCGAAACCTGAGCGCCGCCGAAGGAGCGGTTATCCAGATAACCGGCGTAGTCACGGGCGAAAGGGACGCCCTGGGCGACACACTGGTCGATGATGTTGTTCGACACCTGTGACAGACGCCAGACATCCGCTTCACGGGCGCGGAAGTCACCCCCCTTGATGGTGTCGTAAAACAGGCGGCGAATACTGTCACCGTCGTTCGGGTAGGCCTTGGCAGCGTTGATACCACCCTGGGCGGCGATCGAGTGAGCACGGCGGGCGCTGTCCTGATAACAGAAAGCGTCAACATTGTAGCCAAGCTCACCGAGGGTCGCAGCGCCGGCGCCACCGGCCAAACCGGTTCCAACGACGAGGATTTTATATTTACGTTTATTGGAGGGATTGACCAGCTTCATGTCGAAGCGGTGTTTATCCCAGGAATTTTCAATTGGTCCAGTGGGTGCTTTTCCGTCGAGAATCACAATAAACCCCCTAAATCTTTACGATATGGAAGAGGAATGCCAGCGGAATCGCGATGTACGCCAAACCGTAGAAGATGGCAACCAGTTTGCCGATACCAATAACTTTGTCCTGACTCGTTCCGTTGTTGAAACCGAAGGTCTGAACAAGGCTTTGCAGTCCATGACTCAGGTGCAGGAACAATGCGGCCATGGAAATGATATAGACAATGGAGACAAAAGCACTGTTGAAACTTTTCGCCACCATGCTGAAGACGTCGGGACGACCGTTGACCAGAGTATGAACCGCATCCACAGCATCAGTCTGGACAAGGTGAAAGGTAAAGTGCAGCAGATGGTAAAACAGGAAAGCCAGAATGATCAGACCGGTGTAGATCATCGATTCGGCGGCGAAGGTGGTCTTCGTCCGCTGCTTGATCGCATAGGTCTCCGGAGACGCGGCGCTGTTCTCCAGCGTCAGTTGGATACCGAAAGTGATGTGCACGAGAAAAAGAACCAGCATAACCAGTCGGAAAATCCAGACCACCGGCCCCAGACTTTTCAGCTTTTCGGCATAAATGTTGATTGCTTCGGAACCGGCAAAAATCGACAGGTTGCCGAGCAGGTGGACAGTAATGAATCCGACCAGCAACAAGCCGGTTACTGCCATCAATTGTTTTCTTCCCACAGAGCTTGTTAACAAATACATAATTTCATATCCCTCGAGAATGTGAATTGATTGTCTATCAAGGAAATCTCCCTGACTCAATCACCAGTGCTCTTTTCGGGCGGCTCAAGGCCCAGCACGTCGCTCCTTCTGAAACTGAGCCTTCTCTCTCCCTGGCGGCCCACGCCAGAATTCTTTCCTCCTTTGCATAGATTGAATCCTTTCGGCAGCCTATCGAAAATACATTGTTCGATGCAGCCAAGCACGATCGGTCGATAATATCAAATCGTATACTGTATACTAAACATTGTTGCAAATTTAAACAAAAAAAGCCTGACATAGAATAATTCTAATCCTGTGGGCGGCGAACCGTCCAAAGGCCGAGAGATATTCTGTTAACAAACCAAAATGACCGGAAAAGTCAGCCCTCTCCAGTCATCGTTACACTCTATTTCAATGCCAGGATTTTCTCCAGACTCTGCTGTAGAATCGCCCTCTTTTCCTCCGCTGCGGCTAACTTGCCGCGATCTTTTTGCAGCACTTGTGGTGGTGCGTTGGCAACGAACTTTTCGTTCGACAATTTCTTCTTGAAGAAATCGACATCTTTCTGCACTTTGGCGACTTCCTTCTGCAGGCGCGCGGCCTCTTCGGCAACATTGATCAAACCGGCGAGCGGGATCAGCACCTCGACATCACCGGCAACCTGGGTTGACGCCTGCTTCGGATGCTCAAGTCCGACGGCTGCCTGCAACTGCTCAACCCGAGCCAGAGATTTGATATAACCCTGCCCGGCATGAATGGCAGCAACAGATCGCTCCGATTTGCAATCGAAGGCAACGGCAATCTTCCTGCCCGGCGGCACATCCAGTTCACCACGAATATTTCGAATCGCCCGAATAACCTCCATCAGCAATTCCATCCGCTCAACAGCAACAGTATCGACAGCGCAAAAGGCCCCGGTCGGATACTCAGCCTGCATGATCGACACACCGGGACGATCGCCCGGCAGCACCTGCCAGATCTCTTCGGTAACAAACGGCAGTAACGGATGCAGCAGCCGCAACAAGCCTTCGAGCACAGTAAAGAGAACCGTCTGTACCCGTTTTCTGGCCTGCGGGTCGTCGCCGTACAGATCGTCTTTACTCAGCTCAACGTACCAGTCACAGAACTCATGCCAGGTAAAAGAGTAAAGCAGACCGGCAACATCGTTAAACTTGTAATCGGTCAGAGCCTGATTGGCCCCTTCTGCGGTTCTGGCAAAGCGATCGAGAATCCACTGATCGGCCTGCGACAACTCGAAATCTTCTAAACTGGCAGTTGCCGGTTCGAAATCAGCCAGGTTCATCAGCGCAAACCGGCTGGCATTCCAGAGCTTGTTGACAAAATTTCGATAGCCGCCGATCCGCTCCGTGGACAATTTGATATCGCGCCCCATGGCGGCGAAGGCACAAAGGGTGAAGCGGAAGGCATCGGCACCATATTTATCAACAATGGTCAAGGGGTCGATGACATTCCCCTTGCTTTTACTCATTTTCTGGCCTTGGGCATCACGCACCAAAGCATGGATGTAAACCTCTTTAAAAGGCACCTGATCCATGAATTTGAGCCCCATCATCATCATCCGGGCAACCCAGAAGAAGAGGATGTCGAACCCGGTCACCA
>JAADGW010000031.1 GCA_013152145.1 Deltaproteobacteria bacterium | reverse complement strand
TAACATATAATTAACTGATTAGCACTGATCTTCCGCTGGCGCCCATTCGGTGCCTGCTGCACTTAGGGGCACGGTCTTTCGAAAGCATAACCTGCCGATTTCAGGTTTAGACTAAGCCGGACAGACCGGGGTCAGCAACCTCAGCGGAAGATTGATACTAATCAGATATAATTATGACCAGATCGGGAACATCACCAGCAAGGAGGGGAGGAACTTTGCCCCTGAGGAAAAACCGACTTTAAAATCGATCCGTCCTTTTCCCGGGTTAAACTGAACATCAAGAACCTGCCACGGTGACATGAGGCCCAGAGATGTGTTGACATATATCTTTGTGGTTGAACCTCAGTAAGCGGCTCTCAGATTACCCACACAAAATGGAACAGATTCAATGAACTGATCATCCTGAAACGGGATCCTCGCCTCACAGGGGATGTGGACCTGGCACAGACCGCATGGGGTTGCCTCAGTGCCGAATTCTTTTTGCGCATAGGGGGCTGTGACTTGCTGGATATATTTGAAACACTTGTCCTTGTCGTGCCCGGTGTCGCTGATCGCATCGGCCGGGCAGCGACGAGCGCATTCCCCGCAAGTCCCTTTGGCGTACCACAGACACCAGGCCTGATGATTATCGTAAGTCTGCGGGGTGCTTGGCAGATCGATGCGGGCGATTACCGAGCCGACACGTACCGCTTTACCTCGCGGAGTTATCAGGCCATCACTGAGACCGAAGGTGCCGAGTCCGGCGGCGTGAGCAGTGTGCCGCTCTGACCAGTTCGAAGCAAGACCGAAACGTTCCGAACGCTGAATTCCGAATTCGGGTAGACGCTCCGGGGCAACAGCCGGATACCCTGCTGTGGTTAAGGCGGCGGCAAGATGCAGGCGCAAAGCGCAGTTGAAACGTTCGCCGAAGTCTCGCGAACGAACCCAACGCTCAGCGGGAAGTTTCTCTTCCTGGCCCTGGTCTGCCCGGGTTGCAGCCGTTTGCGGCAGAACCCAACTGACGATGCTTAGTTCTTCAGCCGTCGCCGGGTCGTCCGGAAATGCCAATCGAAAGGCCTGCTCCGGCGTCCAGTAGAATGGTGCCAGGTCGGCAGCGAGTTGCTGAAAGAGAGGATGATCGGCACTCACATAGCCGACCAATGGCTCATCCCAGGCCTTTTCGCCGGTCTCATTTTCAAGGGTATTCTGCGGACTGGTTCCCCAATATTCGCGGATCAATTGTTCCACCCACTCAGCAGAACCGACTTTCCTGTCTGTCTTCTTTTTCATATTAACCCTGACTGACCGTCGCTTGAATGACGACCGTCAAGCCCCATGGATGGACTCATGCGGCCCTGGAATGGGCGGTGCGAGGCCATCCATCGCGCTGCCGAATAGTTATCGGTTATTCATCTCCGAGCTTGGTGCGCAGCTTGAAACGCTGAATTTTACCGGTGGCGGTCTTGGGCAGTTCGGCGACAAACTGAAACCAACGCGGATATTTGTAGGGAGCCAGGCCGGTTTTGCAATGGGCCAACAGTTCGGCGGTCAGGGCCTCATCGGCCGCGGCCGGATTTTGTAAAATGATATGGGCTTCGGGCTTGATCAGCCCCGCAGCGTCGGCCTTTCCAACCACGGCCGCTTCCAGCACCTTGGGGTGTTCGATCAGTTTAGCCTCGATCTCAAAAGGAGAGCACCAGATGCCACCCACCTTCAGCATGTCATCATTGCGCCCGCAATAGTGGAAATACCCTTCTTGATCCTGAAGATAGGTATCTCCGGTATCGAGCCAGCCATCGACCATGGTCTGTGCCGTCTTTTCAGGATTATTCCAATAACAACGCGCCGTGGAATCACCCCTGATCCAGAGTTGACCACTTTCTCCCGCAGTCACTTGCTCTGCTGCATCATTGAGAATTTTTGCCTGATATCCGGGTACCAGCCGACCGCTGGTGCCCGGTTTGATATCGTCAACCCGATTGGAAATAAAAATATGCAGTAACTCGGTAGAGCCGATGCCGTCGAGGATGCTCAAACCGGTCTTCCGGTGCCAGCGATTAAAGATATCTGCCGGCAAGGCTTCGCCGGCAGAAACGCAGAGTCTGACCGAAGACAGATCACAGGATCCGGTTTCGAGCAGCTGTAACTGAGCCGCGTAAAGGGTCGGGACACCATAATACAATGTCGGTTTGAATTGCTCGATCGTCTCAAAAGTGGACTGAGGAGTGGGCCGGGCGTCATAAAGGACGGTACTGGCACCAACCCACAGCGGAAAGGTCATGCCATTGCCCAGGCCGTAGGCAAAGAACAGTTTGGCGGCAGAGAAGCAGACGTCGTTTTCCTTGATGCCGAGAACCTGAACCCCGTAAAACTGGCTGGTCACCACCATATCCCGGTGACAGTGTACCGCCCCCTTGGGACTTCCGGTCGAACCTGAAGAATACAACCAGAAACAGTCATCCTCCGCCGTTGTCGGCGCCGGCTCCAGATCGGTGGCCGCCGCCGCGATCAACCTCTGCAGACTGTCGCCCTCCCCCGTCGCCTCAACGGGAAAACAATGGGTCGGACGATCTTCAAGCTGATCCAGCGCCGCTTCGATTTCGGCAGCGAACTCCGGGGAATAGACAACCGCCGCACAGCCGGAATCGGCGATAATATAAGCGTAATCCTTAGTCCGCAGCAAGGTATTGACCGGCACCGGAATCAGGCCGGCCTTGATCGCCCCCCAGAAACAGTAGAAGAACTCAGCACAATCCTTGACAACCATGATCACCCGCTCACCGCGCCCTACCCCCAGACCGAGCAGGGCGTTACCGCAACGGTTGACGTTTTCGGCCAATTCGGCATAAGTGACCTCGACGCCCAGGTTGGTCCGGATCACTACTTTATCCGCACGGCCTTCCTGAAGATGGCGATCGATAAAAGGGACCGCAACATTGAAGACCGGAGAAAAATCTAACCTCTCCTCGCCACAGGATGCAATCACCTCAACGTTATGATTCTTCATTCTGCTCTCTCTCCACCGTAGATGAAATCCTCCCCACCGAACTCATGTCACGAGGCAAAATTTATACTCCTGATTATTTGAGTCGGGTTTTTAGCCGTCTCTATCCGGAAACTTACAATCAATATTCAATATCTATAGAAAGGAGAGGCTATGTCAATAAATAAAACAATGTTATTTGAAACTAAGTTTCGCATTGCAAAACAAACCGAAGATGAGGTTCAATTTCGAAACAATGCTTGTTGAAGGATAACGTCGGAAGCAGCTCTAAAATTTTACCGGATGGGATAACATGATTTATGCTTGGATAGTGCAGGTCAAAATCCACATTTGAAGTGCCTCTGTAAAAAGGCCGCAATCAATTGCAGTGT
>JAADGW010000119.1:1812-4781 GCA_013152145.1 Deltaproteobacteria bacterium | reverse complement strand
ACTCCGGATCGGTACAGGCGATCGAAGATGCCAGCAGCAACCGCTCACCGGCCGAACCGATCGACATGTAGGCAACCTTGTCACCATACTGCTCGCGCAGCTTTGCTACCAGCGGGTAGTTGTTCATCAATTTCAGGCTGTTGTCGACTTCAACCTTGACCTCATCAGCACTGATATAGATTTTATACAGGTCGTCTCCTTCCGGCTTGCCTTCCAGAACCACGGCGGCATAACCGATCCGCGCCAGAACCTGGGCGGCCTGCCCACCGGCATTCGATTCCTTGATGCCACCGGTCAACGGACTCTTGCAGCCGACCGACAGCCGACCGGTCATGGCGCCGGTGCTGCCACTGAGCATCCCCGGAGCGATCACCAGCTTGTTCTCGGCACCAAGCGGATGACAGAGAGGGGGAACTTCCTCATTGACCATCAATGAAGTCACCGCACGGCCACCGAGGCCGGCATAATCGCCAACCGGCTCAGTCGTTACTTGCGGGCCGCCCTTGGCTCCCATGTCGATTCTCAAAATTTTGTCCATTCCCTAGCTCCTTTTGATTGTAAAAGAGGTTACACGAAAAGCTCCTTTCCACCTGGGAGGCAGGATCGTTTCCAACCCGACCCATAGGCCCTTCGCCGTAAGGGAATACCTGTTAGGCAACCGGACTCGGAGTCATACCCTGATCACGCTCGGCGGTCAGCGCCGTCGAACAACAAAGCTTGAATGCAATGCAGATGCCATTTTCCAAAACGCTGGTTGATTTGTAAAATCCAACAAACCTGAACCACTTAAAGGGGCTCCAAACCAGTCTAATTGTAATACGCTTCACTCGGTTGACAAGTTTCCGGGGCGGAATTCTCCAATCAGGCTCAGATGATCGTACCGACCGGACCGCGAGAGCTGTTGAGTTTTGACACAGTGGGGGTTTTTTCTACACCGCGCATGAGATTTTTAAGAGCTTCTCAGCATCAGCAGATGCGGCGGCGGGTATTTTTGAGACGGATGGTTTCAAACCGCAACGACAGATGATGTGGTGCAGAGCACCTGGGGCATCGATACGGGACTGGCGAGGCATGGGAGAAGGATAGCATATGAGCATCCCCCTATCTCTCCGGCTGAGTAATCAGTTTAAAAACGTCCTTCATTCAGCGTCGATCAAATCAATTTTTTACAGATATTTATTCAGCCCCATATGCCTGATCAGGCGAGCAAAATCACGATACCCCAGCCGCAACAACCAACGCAGACAGGTGGCTCCTTCAAAAATCCATGCTATGCGTTCAAGCCCCGGCTCAGTACAGACCTTACAATCGGGAAAGGTGCCGATCCGCTTGCGAAACCGGGTTGCCGGTCCAGCAGACAACATCTGTTTGATACTGGAGGTTTGTATATTTCCCAATGCAGTTGGAATCAATGGACAGGGAAAAACCTCACCGTTATGACGCACGAAAACCGTGTTGAAACCAGCGGAGCAGGGCTTGTTTGCGGTGCCACTATCAAGCAGCTGCAACATCGACTGGCGGTGACTATTCCAAGCAAAGGCAGGACTTTCGTAAAAGCTT
Organism: Deltaproteobacteria bacterium; assembly: GCA_013152145.1. Classification (GTDB taxonomy): domain Bacteria; phylum Desulfobacterota; class Desulfuromonadia; order Desulfuromonadales; family Geopsychrobacteraceae; genus Malonomonas. The sequence continues at coordinate 3,221 of JAADGW010000119.1, read as the reverse complement.
CTGATCCGCTGACGATCATCCTGGCTAAACGCCAGCGATCCTTGCAGATCAAGATTCCCGAAGCGATTGGCAGTGAGGATACAGGGCGAAATAATCGTAAAAAGATCGAGCCGTCGGGCAAACGAAACGATCCTGTCAAGCTCAGCAACATTGTCCGGGACGATGGTGGTTTTGATACCGAGGATCAGGTTTGGCTGTGATTTTCTGAGTTCTACGAGGCCAGCAAGCGTTGACTCAAGTTTAACCCAAGCCCCTTTGTAATTACGAATCTGATCATGCTTCTCACCGACAGCGTCCATACCGCAAGCCAAAACCAGATCGATCTCTTGCTCCTGAAATTGCCCAATAATATCAGCTGTAACCTGCAGAACCCGGTCGGTCAAAATAGCGTTGCTGGTGATGGCAACCGTTTTCAGCTTGGGAAAACAGCTTGCTTTTGCCTGACAAATCCAGCTGAGAAGTTCCGGTAAATCATTACGCAAAAACGGTTCGCCGCCGGTAATATCGAGCTCCCGCAAGCCGTGCAAAGCTGGAGACGCCAACAGTTTGGTCCATGTCGACAGCGGCAGGTCCGGCTGATCTGAGGGGATCTGCCAGATATTACACATCTGACAACGACAGATGCAGCGATGGGTGGTTTCGAGGCTGATCGCTTCGAGTCGATAGGGACGACCGGTGATTTTCAGCAAACGGTAACGAAGTGCATTATAAAGAAGCTTAGTTACCGTCCTTAGTCGCTCCATAGCTCACCGATCCAGAGAATTAGACACCCTTTAAATCAAGGCGATAACTGGCAAAACTCTTCATTTTGAAACAACCCCAGAACACACCGCTGCCGTATGAAAGTTGTTCGAGAAAATAGAATAGATAGAAACCGGGCAACGACATTTCAGGCTGACGCACCCGGTAGTCGACTAATCCAACCCCCAGCAGTAAACAGAGCACTAGCGGCGCAAACGGTGGATAGATAAACGCGGTGATAATCAGCGGCGACAGATAATAGCGCAGCAGGTGATAGCCGATGTAATAACCGAGGCTACCAACCGCTCGGCTACGGGCCGAAAGGATTTTAAAGATGGAAAGGTTCAAACCCTGCTTGATCATCCGACGTCGGGTCAGACCGCCGTCGATCAACAGTAGCAATGCGGCAAAGGGTAGCGGCAGCATCGACAGACAGATCAGCGCACTTACGATCAGCAGCAGGATCGCTGTCAGCATCGGCGGCAGCAGCATTTTCTTGCCGCGCACCGGATGCAACTGCTGCAACAACCCTTCGGAGGTGCCGTAATCGAAGCGCCGCCGCATAAACGGCCAGAGCCGACTGCGATGGGCGTGATAGACGGTACCGCAGGGCAGATACTGGATTTTCCAACCGGCGTCACGCAACCGCCAGGTCAGATCGACATCCT
>JAADGW010000119.1:0-1796 GCA_013152145.1 Deltaproteobacteria bacterium | reverse complement strand
GTACGGAAACCGCCGGCGGCGACAAAGGCCGCTTTGCGCAGCAGCAGGTTGCAGCTCGGCAGATAAAAGGTATCCTCCCCGGCCCCGCCGGACAGCTCCCGGCGACCGAGATTCAGACTCGACATCACCGCCTCGTAGCGATCCAGCGCAGAGCCGTGATGCATGCCGTCCACCCAACCGCCGACCGCCGCCAGTTGTTCGTCGTGAAAAACCGGCAACAACTCAACCAACCAGGCCGCCGAAGCGGTGCAGTCAGAATCGATAAAAGCCAGGATTTCGCCGCCGGCAACCGCGGCCCCCTTGTTACGCGCAAGGGCCGGACCACCGCCGACCGCTCCCGATTCGAGCAGTACCGCCCCGAACTCGATGGCTACCTGCGGGGAGGTATCGCTGCTGCCATCATCGACAACCAGCACTTCCAACCTGTCCTGCGGATAATTCAGCTGCTGCAGAGAGGTCAAGCAGTTGCGCAGATCAGCGGCACGGTCCTTGACCGGGATGATGATGCTGACGGTGGGCAACCGATCCGGCGGCGCCGGTCCCTGCGGAGCAGACCGGTCGCGCTCGACGAAACCACTTTTGGCCAGCATCTCCAACACCTTGATTTCAGCGGCAGATTCGGCAGTGACGCCGCCATTCTCCAGGCGCTGCACCAACCTCGCCAGTGCCGGATTCAATCGCACCAGTCGCAGCGGTCGCGAGGAAAGCAGAAAGCTGCCCTGCGCAGAGTCTTTGCGGCTGATTCCCGCGGCCAGTCGATAAATCACCTTTCACTCCCGCCGAGCAGACCTTCTGTCTGAAAGATGTCAAGCAGCTTTTCGACGGTCTGCTCCGCAGCAACCGCGTGGAGTTTCCCGGCACGCGGTTTGATGCCACCGGAGAGCAGCGCCAGAATCCGCTCAAACGCCGGCAGGTCGGCAGCGGGAGTGGTCACCCGCTGCGGGTTCGAACGGGGGAAGCTGCAGCGTTCTTTGCCCAGCAAGGCACCGCGACTGCCGACGACAGCAACCGGCAGGCCCAGTTCGGCGACACCCCGGATTTCAATCTTCATCTCCAGCGCCGCCAACAGCGCCTCCTGAACCGGATAGCGCGGTTCACAACAACCGTCGGTGAACAGCAACGTACAGGGGAGGCTGGCGGCAATCAGCTGGCGCGCACCGCGATCACACTTGCGCAGCACCTCAATCTTTCCGTCACCACCATCAACGCCGAGGGCCGCCGTTACGTAAGGGATGCCGAGCCTGGCGGAAGCCAGCGCCAGCGCCGGATCAGCGCCACGGTCAAGCAAGCGGTTCCCGCTCAACATAAAATCGGGCCTGAAAATCTCCATCAGCCGCGCAAGCAGCCGCGCGTCGGAGACGGTGTCACCACCGGCAAAGGCAGAATCCCAGACCCTGACGGCCCGCTGAGCCCCCATCGACAGGGCCAGCCGCAGCAGATCATCAAGCCGCCGGGGACCGCGACCGCAACCGCCGTCACCGTCCCGTTCTGCGCCTCGGCCAGCCGCAACGCCTGCTCCAGGGCACAGAGGTCGGCCGGATTGGCGATGCGGCGCAAACCGCGCTCGCGCACCCCGTAGCCGTCAGCGGTCAACCGCACCGGCGGCCGTGGGTCACAGGTCTCCCGCAGCAGAACGACTATCTGGATTGGATTGTTTGACATTTTATGGCTCCATTCCCCGGCAAAACTCTAAAATCCCTGTAATACTATTCAGCCAGATGACCTCGGGGTGCCCACTTCAAGGGTGTCTGTCGCCTGGATGGCGACAGTCAAGCCCCATGGATGGGTTCATGCGG
>JAADGW010000213.1 GCA_013152145.1 Deltaproteobacteria bacterium | reverse complement strand
CTGGAAGAGGACCTGGATGCCATCTCGCGCGGGGAAAAAGCCTGGATTCCGATGGTGAAACAGTTCTGGGATCCGTTCATCGCCCTGCTGCATCGCAAGGACCAGGAAGTCAGCAAAGCCGATGTCACCACCGAAAAGACTGATAAAACCTGTCCCGAATGCGGCAAAGAGCTGGTGATTAAACTGGGCCGGGCCGGACGTTTTCTGGCCTGCTCCGGATTCCCCGACTGTCGTCACACCGAACCGCTTAACAGCGACGGTCAGGCCGTTGAAGAGCCGGTCATGTCGGATGAAAAATGTGACAAATGTGGCGCCGGAATGCTGATTAAAACCGGGCGTTACGGTAAATTCTACGCCTGCAGCGCCTATCCGAAGTGCAAGAACATTCAGCCGCTGGAGAAACCGAAATCTCTCGACATCAGCTGTCCGCAGTGCGGTGAAGGGGAGATGATGGAGAAGAAGAGCCGTTACGGCAAGATTTTCTACTCCTGCAACCGTTACCCGAAGTGCAAATACGCCCTGTGGAATCCACCCAAGGCGGAGGCCTGCCCCAAATGCGGCTGGCCGCTGACCGAGATTAAAACCACCAAACGCTGGGGCACCGTGCAACGCTGTCCGCAGGAAGAGTGCGATTGGGAAAAGGAGCTGATTCCGCCGGTCAAGAAAGCTCCGGCGAAAAAGGCCGCTGGTAAAAAAACTGCGGCGAAAAAAACGGCCGGCAGAAAATCTCCGGCAAAGAAAACTGCGGTAAAAAAAGCCCCGGTCAAAAAGGGCGCCTGAGCGCAGCTGACATCGTGTAAAATGACCGGTCGAGCCAGCAGGTTCGACCGGTTTTTGCTTTTATCCCAAGAAGGATCACGTATGCAGATCACCATCATCGGTGCCGGCCTGGCCGGTTGCGAGGCCGCCTGGCAGGCGGCCAGAGAGGGCTGCGACGTCACCCTGTACGAAATGAAGCCGCAGCGCTTCTCCCCGGCACACGAAAGTGAAAACCTGGCCGAGCTGGTCTGCTCCAACAGTTTGCGCGGGGCCGGAATGAACAACGCGGTCGGCTGTTTAAAAGAGGAGCTGCGCCGGATCGGCTCGCTGTTTATCGAGGCGGCTGATGCCACGGCGGTTCCGGCCGGTGGAGCGCTGGCGGTCGATCGGGATGAATTTTCCAGATACGTCAGTGCTAAAATCGGCGCGGAACCGAACATCAACCTGATCCGTAAAGAGGTCACCCGCTTACCGGACGCAGGAATCACCATTCTCGCCAGCGGTCCGTTGACCTCGGACCCCCTTGCCAGCGACCTGGCCAGGCTGACCGGCAGCGAACAACTCTATTTTTACGATGCTATCGCGCCGATCGTTGAGGCTGATTCCATCGATTATGATATCGCCTGGCGGGCTTCCCGCTACGACAAAGGCGGGGCCGACTACCTCAACTGCCCGCTGAACAGGGAAGAATACGCCAGCTTCGTCCAAGCACTGCTCGATGCCGATAAAGTGGCCGGCCGCGAGTTTGAAAAACTGATCCACTTTGAAGGTTGCATGCCGATCGAAGAGATGGCGGCCCGCGGTCCGCAGACTCTCTCTTTGGGCCGATGAAACCGGTCGGCCTGCCCGACCCACGTACTGGCAAGATCCCCCACGCGGTCATCCAGCTGCGACAGGACAACCGCCACGCCTCGCTCTACAACCTGGTCGGTTTCCAGACCCGCCTGACCTACCCGGAGCAGCAACGGATCTTCCGCACCATTCCCGGATTGCAGAACGCCCGGTTTGCCCGGCTGGGCAGCATGCACCGCAACACCTTTATCAACGCTCCGGCTTGTCTCGATCAGAATCTGCAATTCAAAAAGGCGCCGCATATCTTTGCCGCCGGGCAGATCAGCGGTGTCGAAGGCTATGTCGAATCGGCCGCCTGCGGCCTGCTGGCCGGTCTCTTTGCCAGTTACCGGCTGCGTGGCGAAACGCTCCCCCGACCGCCGGCAGAGACCGCCCTCGGGGCGCTGCTGACCCACCTGTCGGCAACGGACGCCAAAAACTTTCAACCGATGAACGTCAATTACGGCCTCTTCCCGCCACTGGAGCTGCAACGCAAGATGAAACGTGCCGATCGCCGTCTCGCCATGGCTGACCGGGCACTGGCGGCGTTGCCGACATGGTGGGAACCGATTGCCGCCAACCGAAAGCAAACCGATGAGCCATAAAGTCATCCTCGCCTCGGCATCGCCCCGCCGCAAGCAACTGCTTGAACAGATCGGCCTCGAATTTGAAATTATTCCGAGCAATGCCGATGAGCAGATCCTGCCGGGGGAAAGCCCGGAAGAGCATGTTGTTGCGCCTGAGCCGCGCCAAAGCGGCCGAGGTTGCAGGTCGTAAAGATGTCGAGGGGCGCTGGTTCATCGGCAGCGACACGATCGTCCTTTGCGATGGGCAAATCCTCGGCAAACCGGTTGATGAGCAGCATGCGGCAGCGATGCTGCACCAGCTGTCGGGACGCGAACACCAGGTCTTGTCCGGCTACGCGATCCTCGACCGGACGACCGGTCATGCCGAAGCGGTGGCCACGCGGGTTCGCTTTCGTCAATTGACAGCGGAGGAAATCGCGCGCTACATTGCCACAGGAGAACCGGCCGACAAAGCCGGGGCCTACGCCATTCAGGGGCTGGGGGTCTGTTTTGTCGCCGGGATTGAAGGCAGCTATACAAACGTCGTCGGGCTGCCGCTCTGCCGGTTGACGCTGGCCCTGAAGGAGTTCGGCATCCCCTTGTCGATATGAAATTGTCCGGAGAAGAGACCGATGAACGATATTGCCAGCAACATCGCCGGGATTCGTGAACGGATTGCCGCTGCCTGCCGACGGGTCGATCGCAACCCGGAGGAGGTCCGCCTGATCGCCGTCTCCAAAGTCAAACCGGCGGCGCAGATCGAAGCCGCCTTTGCCTGCGGCCAGCGCCGGTTCGGTGAAAGCTACGTGCAGGAATTCCGCGATAAGTCACCCGCGGTTCAGGCCCCGGTCGAATGGCATTTTATCGGCGGTCTGCAGACCAACAAGGTAAAATATCTGCGCGGCAAAGTGGCGATGATCCACTCGGTCGACCGGCTGTCACTCGCGACAGAAATCAGCCGTCAATGGCAGAAAATTGATGCCTGCTGCAAAATTCTGCTGCAGGTCAACATCGGTGAAGAGGAACAGAAATCGGGCTGTCTGCCGAATGATCTGGAACAGCTGGTACGCCCGGTTGCCGAACTGCCGAACCTGCAGATCTGCGGACTGATGTGCCTGCCGCCCCATTGCACTGAGACCGAGGAGGTCCGTCCCTATTTCCGACGTCTGCGCGAACTGGCCGCACAGATCGACAGCCTGCAGCTCCCCGATATCTCAATGACAGAGCTGTCGATGGGGATGAGTGGCGATTTTGAGGTCGCGGTCGAAGAGGGGGCCACCCTGGTACGGGTCGGCACCGCTATTTTCGGTGAGCGGGTCAGGAAAAATTGATGTCGGCCGCAGACAGATATCTGCTGTTTGACCTCGACGGGACGCTGGTCGATTCGGTGCAGGATCTGACCACTGCCCTCAACCTGCTCGGAACTGAGCTGGGACATCCGCCCCTGAGCGTCGCTTACGTGCGAACCATTGTCGGTGACGGCGCCGGAAAGTTAATCAAACGTGCTTTCGGTGAGAAAAATTATCGGCGCAGCCAGCTGCTGCGCTTTCTCGATATCTACGGCGAGCATCTTCTCGACACGACCCGCTGCTATCCCGGCATCGAGGATTTTCTGGCCGGCCACCCGGCGGAAAACATGGCGGTGGTCACCAACAAGCCGTATCGTCTGACGCTGAAGCTGCTGGACGGACTGGGCCTGTTACAACATTTTCATATCATCATCGGCGGCGACAGCTACCCGGAGAAGAAACCACATCCGCTTCCCGTGCTGAAGGCCCTGGCCGCGCTCGGCTGCAAACCCGATCAGGCCGTCATGATCGGCGATCACCACACCGACCTGCATTCCGGTCAAGCCGCCGGGACCGCCACCTGCTTCTGCAGTTACGGTTTGGGGCAGACCGGCGGCGTGATCCCGGACTTCATCGCAGAAGCCTCAACCGACCTGCGACAACTGTTCCCCGGACCGCTTGCGTGACCAGTCGTCTGAGCTACAAAGAGATCGCCCTGTTCTTTTTCCCGCTGCTGCTCAACGTGCAGCTGATGAGCGTCTCGCACACCGTCATCAATGGCGCCCTGGCCCGGCTGGATGATTATGTCACCGCCCTGGCCGGGATGTCGGTGGCGATGATCGTCCACCTGTTCATCGCCTCCCCGTCTTACCAGAACCACACGATCACCATCGCCATGGTGCGCGGCCGCAAATCGATGCGCAGCGTGCTGATTTTCGTCGGGCTGGTGGCCACTTACGTTGCCATCATCCTCTCGCTGATTGCCTACACCCCGCTGGGTGATCTGGTTCTGGTGCGCCTGCTCGGTACCCCGCCGGAAGTTGCCCGGGCGGCCCGGCAGGCGCTCTACCTCCTGGCTCTACTCCCCTTCTTCACCGGGCTGCGCGGGTTCTGCCAGGGACTGATCATTCAGGCCCGGCGCACCAGTCTGGTGTCAATCGCCACCGGAGTGCGGGTCGCCGGGCTGTTCGGCCTGCTGGCGGTCGGTCGCCACTGGTTCTCCGGGGCCCAGCTCGGGGCCTTTGCGCTGGTCGGCTGTGTCATCATCGAAACCTTCGTGATTGCGGCCTTTGCCTGGAAAGTCCATCTACCGCTGGAGCGCGGCGAAACAGAAAAATCGACCAGGGAGATCCTGCGCTACTCCTTTCCGCTGGCCTATTCCTCCTGCCTGCAACAAACCATCCCGTTGTTGATCAGTTCGATCATCGGCCGCTTGACGGATGGGCCGCTGGCACTGGCCGCCTTCGGCGTGATCCGCGGTTTTCTGTTTCTGCTGGCCGGGCCGATGCGCAACCTGCAGCAGGTCTATCTGACCCTGGTCAAATCGGTGGCTGACTACCGGCTGCTGATCCGCTTCAACCTGTGGGTCGCGACCGGCATGGGGCTGTTGATCCTGCTGACCGCCGGCCCGCTTAATGAACTGCTCCTGGGACAACTGCTCGGCGTCGAAACCGAGTTACGCCTCTACCTGCGCTGGGCACTGGCCGCCTGTGCCCTGTTCCCGGTCCTCTACGGGGCCAGCAACCTGCTGCGCGGCTGGTTTGCCGGAGCCCACCAGACCGGCCAGTTGGGCCGCTCCACCCTGCTCAAAAGTTCATTTCTTCTGTTGTGCTGGTGGCCACTGGTTGCCTTGCAGCCACCGATCTCCGGGATCGCCATCGCTATCGGCCTGCTGCTCTGCGCCGAGAGTCTCGAAGCACTCTACCTGCGCCGGCAACGCCGGAACCAACCGGAAGAGCTGCTGCGACTTGCCCCGTTTTAGACTTATCTTTTGGTAACTCTTCAGCCGGATGGCCTCGGGGGGCTGAACAGTTACATCTTTTGAACCGGCAGATGCTCTGCTGCGGTTCTCCGTCAACAACCATTTC
>JAADGW010000129.1 GCA_013152145.1 Deltaproteobacteria bacterium | reverse complement strand
GCCCGGCGCAGATAATCGCCGACGGTGGTACGGGACAGTCCCAGACAGAGTCCGATGGGACGCTGACCGAGACCACTGTCGAAATGAAGACGAAGAACATCTTTGATCTTGCGCATGGATAACCTCTTGTTTGCCAAGGGTGCACCTCCCGGAAAATAGAAATTCCAAGGTTGTACACCAGGTTATCCAGCATCACTTAAGATTCCGAACCAAACTGGACCACTGATTCCGACACGCCGGGAAAGGTGGTCCAGATTGAATCGGAATCAGTGGTCCAGTTTACGTCGGAACTGATGGTCGGATTCCGTCGGAATCAGTGGTCCAGTTTACGTCGGAACTGATGGTCGGATTCCGTCGGAATACGCAGGTTCACAGAAAGAACTACCTATTTATGGCAAAGCGATTGAAAACAGCAGCTGACTTAAGGCGGTATCTGGCGAACCTGATTAATCGCGTTGAGTCTGGCGAGATCGAGACAGACAAAGCCGGGAAACTTGGCTACTTGTCGAATATCATGTTGAGGGTAATGGAAACCTCAGATATTGAAAAGCGGCTTGAAGCATTGGAACAGTAACAGCCAGCAGATGCAGTTACGGAGCATAAGGCCAAGATAAAAACTTCAGACGTGAGCAGAGGTAGCTTTTTGCAGATTTCTTGTCGCGTTATTAGCAAAACTATTAGCAAAATCGAAAAACTAAAAACGGGTTACAAGCTTTTGCTTGTAACCCGTTAATTTTAATGGCGCGCCGCGGAAGATTCGAACTCCCGGCCTTCTGATCCGTAGTCAGACGCTCTATCCAGCTGAGCTAGCGGCGCACGCGAAAGACCAGATTTATCGCTCAATCGCGAACGATTGTCAACCCTTTTTTAACCTGTCGACTCATAATCAAGTAGAACAATTTTACAGTGCAGATCTTCGAACGGGTGGTGGTCCAAGTAGGGAGCAAAAACCCGGCCGCGGTGAATCTACCCGCCCACTGACGCGGAGATTTGCTCCGCGTCGAACCCTGAATCCATTGTTCTGTAAAACTGGCGGAGAGGGAGGGATTCGAACCCTCGGTAGCATTCACTACACTCGCTTAGCAGGCGAGCACCATCGGCCTCTCGGTCACCTCTCCGCAGGGGTAAAACTATTCAATTTTTTTAGTGGCGGAGGAGGTAGGATTCGAACCCACGGTACTTTCGTACAACGGTTTTCAAGACCGCCGCCTTAAACCACTCGGCCACTCCTCCGTAGCCTTTGAGCGTTATATTTCCCAAAACGCGGCGTTCGTTGTATCGAAAATCGCCGCAAATTGCAAGTGGAATCGGCCCGAATTGCTGCTCGGTACTACTTTTCTATTTTCTCCAATCCGCCCATGTAAGGTTTCAGGACTTCGGGGATCAACACCGAACCATCTTCCTGCTGATAATTTTCCAGAATTGCCAGCCAGGTCCGACCGATAGCCAATCCCGAACCGTTGAGGGTGTGCACCAGTTCCGGTTTTTTGGCTCCTTCGCGGCGGAAACGGATCGACATCCGCCGGGCCTGAAAATCCCGGAAATTGGAGCAGGACGAAATCTCACGGTAGGCATCCTGTCCCGGCAACCAGACCTCGATGTCAAACGTCCGGGCCGCCGAAAACCCGATATCGCCGGTGCAGAGATCAACCACCCGATACGGCAGTTCCAACAGTTGCAGAACCTTTTCGGCGTCCTGCAGCAGGGTTTCCAGCTCGGCGTCGGAATCCTCCGGTCGGGAAAACTTGACCAGCTCAACCTTGCTGAACTGATGTTGACGGATCAACCCGCGGGTATCGCGGCCATGGGAACCGGCTTCTTTACGGAAACAGGGGGTGTAGGCAGTATAACAGAGCGGCAGCTCCTTCTCACTGAGGATTTCGTCACGGTGAATATTGGTCACCGGTACCTCGGCAGTCGGAATCAGGAACAGGTCGACTTCTTCGGTGTGAAACAGGTCGCTCTCGAACTTCGGCAACTGACCGGTCCCGGTCATGGTCGCCCGGTTGACCAGAAACGGCGGCAGGGTTTCAAGATAACCGTGCTGCTCAGTGTGCAGATCGAGCATAAAATTGATCAACGCTCGTTCCAGACGGGCACCGGCCCCCAAATAAAGGGCGAAGCGGGCACCGGAAAGCTTGCTGGCGCGCTCAAAATCGAGAATCCCGAGTTCTTCACCGATATCCCAATGGGCTTTCGGCGTGAACGAAAAAGACGGTTTCTCTCCCCAAGTGCGAATTTCAACATTGTCGTCTTCGGAGATGCCGACCGGGCTCTTTTCGTGGGGGATATTCGGCACCCCCATCAGCAGTTCGCGGAGTTGTTCCTCGGCAGTGCGCAGCTGGTCATCCAGCTCTTTGATCCGCACTGAAACGTCCTTCATCCGCGCAATTTCACCCTGAACCTGACGCTTGTCTTTGGTCTGACCGATCAGCGCCGAAACTCTGTTCTTTTCCGCCTTGAGGGCCTCACCTTCGCCGAGCAGTTCACGCCGCTGCTGGTCGAGCTGCTGAAAACCGGACAGGTCGATGCCGTCGCCACGCGTCGCCAGGGCTTTTTCCGCCGCGGCAAAATTTTCGCGCAAGTATTTAATATCGAGCATGACTTACTCCTCCATCCGCTGCATTCAAAATCGGCCAGAAGTTGATAACACTTCTGTTTCACAGGGTCAAGGATTGCGACCCTGCAGCTTTTGATGTCCGAATTTACTTTTTACCCTTAACCCACCATTCTTTGTCGTCATCAAACCACCACTTCGACGAGTCCGTCTCCCAGATTGTCTCCGCCAGCTGCTTCGCCACGTCGGTCTGCAATCGTTGCAGCGAAAACGGGTACCACTCGTCAGCATAACGGTTGCCGAGATCCTTATACTCCTTAAGTGACAGGACCATTTCCAGCTGATCGGCATCATGAGCCAACTGCGCTTCGTGAGTCTCTCTGGCGATAAATTCCAGCAGTGTGGCGCGATAATCATCCCCGAACGGCAGCTGACGGGCCAGATCTTCAACGGCTTTTTCCTCGTCCGGCTTGACATATTTCTTATTGACATAATTCAGGTCCCCGATCCGCGCCTCGGGGATATCGTGAAACAGGCAGAGCTGCAGCACCCGGCCGACATCCGCGTGGCCATCAAGCTGCGCCAGGGTATAGCCGATCATTGCGGTACGGAAGCTGTGCTCGGCAACTGATTCGGAGCCGGAACCGAGAAACTGGAAACCGGTCCGTGGCGTACGTTTGAGCATGCCGACTTCAAAAAGGAAATTGGCGAGATTTTTCATGCGCTTCTCCAAATTACAGATTTCTTCGACTCCCCATATTCCGGGGGAAGAAATAAAGTCGTTAACTTATCCATGCCAGACGAATACAACTCCCACCAATATTATCCCGGCCGAAGCCAGGCGGATGCGTCCGAATGACTCGCCGAGAAAGAAGAGTCCGATCAACACACCGATCAGCAGGCTGACCTGCCGCACCGGGATCGCGTAGCTGACCGGCGACAACTGCAGACCGAAACGGAACGACAGAAAAGAGGCGAGCATCACCGGTCCCGACCAGAGCACCAGCCTGCGACTCTGCCGCCACTCTTTGAGAATTCGGCCGCGATAGCAGGGGCGTAGCAGGTTGAGCGACATGATACAGAGCATGAAAAACACCAACATGTAGGTGAAATGATAGGCCGAATAGGCATCAACCCCGGTTTTGTCGAGAACCGCGCCGATCGAATAGATAAAACCGGCCAGCAATGCCGCCTGCACCGAGCGATTGCCGAGCTGCGAAAAGGGACGCAGAATCTCTCCCGGCGACAGACCGCGTAACTGGATACAATAAGCCCCGGCGACGATCAGCAGAATCCCCATCACCCCGACCGAGCTCAGACTCTCGCCGAGCAGCAGCACCCCCCAGAAGGGCACGTAGAGCATCGACGTCTGCGCCAGGGGATAGGTCATCGACAGATCTCCATCCCGGTAGGCCACCCCGGTAAACCAGTGATAGAGGACAAAACAGACCGCCGCCGATCCGGCCAGCAGCAGGCTCCGGGGTGACAGCACCGGCAGCCCGTAACCGGAACTGAAGACGAACACACTCATCAGGCTGAAGGAGCAGGCAAACATCCACCAGATAAAGATGATCTTGTCACGGCTCTGTTTCACCAACAGATTCCAGAGGGCATGCATCAGTGCGGAAAAAACAATCAGCGCTAAAGCAAAGCTATCCATGGCGGGCATCATAGCCGATGGTCGGGGGGAAAGAAAGCGGCTTTGACAGCGATCAGATGAGCGCTATTCTTTAAAGGATCGCAAACAAAACAGCACCGAGCACGAAAGGACCACCCATGAGTGGCTATCGCATTGAACAGGATTCCCTGGGCGAGATGCAGGTTCCGGCAGAGTCCCTGTACGGCGCCCAGACGGCACGTGCCGTCGATAATTTTCCGATTTCCGGCATTCCGTTGAGCAGGCCGCTGTTGCGGGCTCTCGGCCTGCTCAAAAAACATGCCGCCCAGACCAACCTGCAACTCGGATTAATTCCGGCGGAGATCGCTGATGCCGTCATCCGCGCGGCAGACGAGGTGATTGCCGGTCGATTGGATGAACATTTTCCGGTCGATATTTTCCAGACGGGTTCCGGCACCAGCAGCAACATGAACGTCAACGAGGTGATCGCCAACCGGGCCGCGCGCCTGCTCGGTCAACCGATCGGCAGCAAAGCAGTGCATCCCAACGATCAGGTCAACCTCGGCCAGTCGAGTAACGATGTCTTCCCCAGTGCCATCCACATCGCCTGTGCCGAGCAATTACACCAGCTGCTGCTGCCGGCCCTTGAACAACTGCTGCAGCAACTGTTGGAAAAAGCCGACAGTTTCAGCGGGATTCTGAAGATCGGCCGTACCCATCTGCAGGATGCCACCCCGATTAAGCTGGGGCAGGTCTTTTCCGGCTATGCTCGTCAAATCGAGCTGGCCCACGAACGGGTCTCGGTCGACAGCAGCGGCCTCTACGAGCTGCCCCTCGGCGGGACGGCAGTCGGCACCGGTATCAACACCCACCCGCAGTTCGCCGCCGCAACCATCACCGCCATCGCCCGCGAAACCCGCCTGCCGTTTCGCGAGGCGACCAACCATTTCGAAGCCCAGGGGGCCAAAGATGCCCTGGTTTGTACCAGCAGCAGTCTCAAGGGCTGCGCGGTCAGCCTGTTCAAGATCGCCAACGACATCCGCCTGCTGGCCAGCGGCCCCCGCTGCGGCATCGGTGAGCTGATCCTGCCGGCGGTGCAGCCGGGCAGCTCGATCATGCCGGGCAAGATCAACCCGGTGATGGCCGAAGCGCTGCTGCAGGTCTGCGCCCAGGTGATCGGCAATGACGCGACGGTAGCGCTCTGCGGCCTGTCTGGGAATTTTGAACTGAACGTGATGATGCCGGTGATGGCATACAATACTCTGCAGAGCATCGAACTGCTCAGCAGTGCAATCCGTGCTTTTGACGAAAAATGCCTGGGAGATCTGCAGGCAGATGAGCAACGCTGTACTGATTTACTGGAACAGAGCCTGGCCCTGGTCACCGCACTGGTCCCGGAAATCGGTTATGACCGCGCGGCCGAGTTGGCCAAACGGGCTCATCAGACCGGGCGCACGTTACGAGAGCTGGCATTGGCGGACGGAGTGGACGCAGAAACGCTCGACCGCCTGCTCGATCCGACAGCGATGACTGAACCGACAACTTATTGTTAAGTGCCACACTATCGGTAACTAAAAAAGGTACCCGGATATCGGGCAGTTTAGTCTCGAGAGTATTGCCTGTTTAAATCCGATAATTCACCATTTTTAGGGATAGAAACGCTCGCCAGGAGAACTGGCCGAGCTTTTCTGCGCAGGGTGACCGTTTGTCGCCCAATGAAATATGAAATCGACGCAGATATTTGGAGATCAGCAGTAAAATTTCGGAAATCTATTCAGCGGCGCGATAGATGACCTCACGCTGCCCACACCAACCCATCCATGGGGCTTGATTGTCGCCATCCAAGCGCCAGACACCCTTGAAGTGGGTACCCCGAGGCCATCAGGTTGAATGGTTACGAACTTTTTTACTGAACAAATAGTTACAAAATTTCTTAAGTAGACTGATAAGCAGTTTTTTGATTTGGGTCAAAGTTTTAAGTAGAAAAGTGTTTTATTTTTTTCTTGAGAAGGTCGATGGGAAATTCATGCCACCTTCTTGACAAGCTCAAAAAAGCTGCTTTTGTTTGATTTGGGCTGAGCATTGAAATTGCGTTGTTTTGCTTATGTTTAAAATAGATTAAATACCCGTTCTGCTGCAATCCAAGGAGAAAAAACCATGAAAAAACAAGGCTGGAGGGCGGAATTCTGCCGACTTGTCCTAGCGCTGGGATTTCTTTCCCTGTTTTTGCCGGGGGCTGCAGTTCTGGCGGCGGATGGCAATGCCCTCCATGGACAACAGCTCTTCAGTGGCGCATCGCGTATGGTGAACGGCGGCTCGCCTTGTATCGCCTGCCATGCTCTGTCCGGGCTCGGCTCTGCGGGGACTGCCGGTTATGGTCCGGACCTTTCCAATATTTATGCCGACTATGGCGCTGACGGAGTTATGGCGGTTCTCGAATCCCTGGCTCTTCCGAGCATGGAAGCAATCTTCGCGACGCGCCCCCTGACCGAAACCGAGCGTCGGGATCTGACCGCCTTTTTTGCCCAGGCGGCGGAACGACAGGCTCCCCCGGTAAAATCGTTCGCCGGATTGATTCTGCTTGGAGTCGTTATCGTCTTTGCCGTTGTGGCACTCATGGGCCTGCACCGCTTCAAAGGGGCGCGCAAGCCGTTGGTTGAACAGGCCAAAAAACAGCGAGGTGTGATGCAATGAGCTGGATCAAGGATATTGTCGACCCGAAGTCGAGAGCCTGGGAGGAGTTTTACCGCAACCGTAACCAGTGCGACAAAGTGGTGCGCAGCACCCACGGCGTCAACTGTACCGGCAGCTGTTCGTGGAACGTCCACGTCAAGGACGGTATCGTCGGCTGGGAACTGCAGGCGACCGACTATCCCGAACTGGAAGAGGGCATCCCACCCTACGAACCGCGCGGTTGCCAGCGTGGGATTTCCTTCTCCTGGTATCTCTACAGCCCGCTGCGGGTCAAATACCCCTATCTGCGTGGTGTCCTGGCCGATCTCTGGCGCAAAGCCAAGGCCGAACATGGTGATCCGGTCAAGGCCTGGGCTTCGATTATGGAAGACGCAGCCAGCCGCAAAAGTTATCAGCAGGCGCGCGGCAAGGGCGGCTTCCGGCGTGCCAGCTGGGATGAGGTTGAAGAGATCATCGCCGCCTCGTCGATTTACACGATCAAGAAATACGGTGCTGACCGTATGGTCGGTTTCTCGCCGATCCCGGCGATGTCGATGCTCAGCTTTGCCGGCGGCTCACGCTTCATGCAGCTGATGGGTGGCGCCAACCTGAGTTTTTACGACTGGTATTGCGACCTGCCGAACGCCTCGCCGGAGATCTGGGGCGAGCAGACCGATGTCTCGGAAAGTGCCGACTGGTACAACAGTAAATATATCGCCGTGATGGGTTCCAATCCGGGCATGACCCGCACCCCGGACGTACATTTTCTGACCGAAGCCCGCCACAACGGTTCCAAAGTTACGGTTCTTTCACCCGACTTCAGCATGTCGACCAAGTTCGCGGACTGGTGGATTCCGGCTCATGCCGGACAGGATGGAGCCTTCTGGATGGCGGTTAATCATGTCATCCTCAGCGAATTCCATCATCAGGCCCAAACCGCTTATTTTGTCGATTACCTGAAGCGCTACACCGATACCCCCTTCCTGGTCGAACTGGAGGAGAAAAACGGGGCCTATACCGCGGGCCGTATGGCCAGAGCCGGTGACCTGGAGCGCTACAGCAAAGAAGAAAATGGCGTTTTCAAGTACCTGGTCTGGGACGAAACCAGCCAGCAGCCGCGGATGCCGCTTGGGACTCTCGGCTTCCGCTGGCAGGAGAAAAAGGGTGAGTGGAATCTGCAGATGAAGGACGGTCAGGACGGTTCAGATATTACTCCGGGCCTTTCCCTGCTCGAGGCCAGTGATGATGTTCTGCAGGTTGCTTTTGATGATTTTTCTGCGGGCAATGCCGTCCAGCGCGGCGTGCCGGTTCGCTACCTTGAAACCGCCAAAGGCCGGATCGCGGTCACCACCGTTTTTGATCTGATGATGGCCCAGTTCGGTGTCGCGCGCGGGCTGGCCGGCAACTACCCGGATAATTATGACAGCGACAGCGTCTATACCCCGGCCTGGCAGGAAAAATATACCGGCATCGACCGCGCCAATGTCATCCAGTTTGCCCGTGAATGGGCCTCGACCGCCGAACAGACCGAGGGCAAGTGCTCAATCATTATCGGTGCCGGGATCAACCACTGGTACCATGCCAATCTGACCTACCGGGCCGGGATTGTCGCCCTGATGCTCTGCGGTTGCGTCGGTAAGAATGGTGGCGGTCTCAACCATTACGTCGGCCAGGAAAAACTCGCCCCGGCTGCCCCCTGGGCCTCGATTATGGGCGCTCTTGACTGGTCGAAACCGCCGCGTTTCCAGAATGCTCCATCCTATCATTATGTCCATACCGACCAGTGGCGTTATGAGCGCACCTCTGATGAGGCCAGAATCAACCCGGTGGCGGAAGACAGCCAGATCACCGGGGGCCACACCATGGACCATCAGGTGCGTGCCGTACGCAACGGTTGGCTGCCCTTTTTCCCTCAATTTGACCGCAGCCCGATCGAAGCGGTCAAACAGGCCGAAGCCGCCGGAGCCGGCAATAATCAGGAGATTGTCGACTGGACTGTCAAGCAGCTGGCTGAAAAGAAAATGAAGTTTGCCGTCGAAGATCCCGATGCACCGGAGAACTGGCCGCGGCTGTGGATCATCTGGCGCGGCAATGCCCTGATGTCGAGTGCCAAGGGGCACGAGTATTTCCTCAAGCACTACCTCGGTACCCACACCAATACCATCGCGCCCGAAACCGCTGAAGAGTTCGTCAAGGACGTCAAGTGGCACAAGGAGGCTCCAGAGGGCAAGCTCGACCTGGTGGTTGATATCAACTTCCGCATGGACACCTCGGCGCTCTATTCGGACATCGTTTTGCCGACCGCAACCTGGTATGAAAAGGACGACCTCAATACCACCGATATGCACTCTTTTATCCATCCCTTACAGGCTGCGGTTCCGCCCTGCTGGGAATCGAAGAGTGACTGGGATATCTTTAAGGGTCTGGCCAAAAAGGTCAGCCAGTTGGCGGAAACCCATCTGCCGGAACCGGTGCGCGAGATTGTTTCAGTGCCGCTGCAGCACGACACCCCGGCCGAGATGGCCCAGCCCGAGATCAAGGACTGGAGCAAAGGTGAATGCGAGCCGATCCCCGGCAAGACCATGCCCGGCCTGGTGGTGGTCGAACGCGACTACGTCAATCTCTACAAAAAGTTCATCTCCTACGGACCGGAAGTGCGTAAAAACGGCCTTGGCGCCCACGGGCTTAATTTCCCGGTCGCTGATTTCTACGATGAGCTGAAAGAGATCGCCCCGACCCAGAAATGGGACGGGCAGGAGTACCCCTCACTTGAGATCGCCTCACAGGCCGCCAACATTATTCTGCACCTGGCGCCTGAAACCAATGGCGAAATCGCCCATCGCGCTTTTGCCGCCGAGGAGGAGAAGGTCGGTCTGCCGCTGACCGATCTGGCCGCCGGCAGCCGCGATGTCCGCACCACCTTTGCCGACCTGGCGGCGAAACCGCGCCGCCTGCTGAACAGCCCGATCTGGAGCGGCCTGACGAGCAACGGCCGCGCTTATGCCGCCTACTGTCTCAACGTCGAAAAGCTGGTTCCCTGGCGCACCCTGACCGGTCGTCAGCATTTCTACCTGGATCATCAGGGCTATATCGCCGCCGGTGAGCATCTGCCGACCTACAAGCCGAAGCCGGACCACAGTACGCTGCAGGACTTTCTTGCCACCGACACCGGTGACCAGAAGAGCATCATGCTCAACTACCTGACGCCGCACGGCAAGTGGAGTATCCACAGCACCTACAGCGACAATCACCGCATGCTGACCCTGTCACGCGGTTGCCATCCCTTCTGGATCAACGACCGGGATGCGGCCGAAATCGGTGTCTGCGACAACGATTGGGTCGAGGTCTACAACGATCACGGCGTGGTGGTGACCCGGGCTATCGTCAGCTCCCGGCTGCCGCGCGGGATCTCGTTCCTTTACCACTCGCCGGAACGCACCGTCGGCGTCCCGAAATCGCCGTTGCGCGGCAACAAACGCGCCGGGGGGCATAACAGCCTGAACCGTATCCGTCTCAAGCCGAACCTGATGCTTGGCGGCTACGGCCAGTTCAGTTACGGCTGGAACTATTGGGGGCCAACCGGGGCCAACCGCGACACCTACATCATGGTGCGCAAGCTGGATGGCGAACCGCAGTGGTGATAGCGATGCCGTAGGGGCGCCGCTTGCCGCGCCCTGGGCGGATACAAGATACGCCCCTACATCAATCCGCAGAACGGGCGCGGTGAGCAGCGCCCCTACGGACCTAAATAAAGGACAGAATCATGGATATTCGTGCACAGGTCTCATCGGTGTTTCATCTCGACAAGTGCATCGGTTGCCACACCTGCAGCATCGCCTGCAAGAATCTGTGGACCGATCGGCGGGGCAATGAATACATGTGGTGGAATAATGTTGAAACAAAACCGGGGACCGGCTACCCGACCCTATGGGAAGATCAGGAGAAGTACCACGGCGGTTGGGAACGGGTCGGTGCGCAGTTGCGCCTGAAGCAGGGCGGCCGGGCCGGGACCATCGGTAAGATCTTCCATAACCCCGACCTGCCGACCATCGACGACTACTACGAGCCGTTCACCTACAAGTATGAGGATCTGACCAACGCCCCGGCGGGCAAGGATCAGCCGACCGCACGCCCGATCTCGATGATCAGCGGTAAGCCGATGAAAATCGAGGCAGGACCCAACTGGGATGACGACCTCTCCGGCTCAAATATCTACGCCGCCAACGATCCCGGTGTGATCCAGCTCAGTGAAGAGGAGCAGCAGCAGCTGTTCGCTATCGAAAAGATGGTGATGTTCCATCTGCCGCGGATCTGCAACCATTGCATGAACGCCGCCTGCGTCGCCAGCTGTCCCTCGGGGGCTATCTACAAACGTGGCGAAGACGGCATCGTGCTGATCAACCAGGACAAATGCCGTGGCTGGCGGATGTGCGTCTCGGCCTGCCCTTACAAAAAAACCTATTACGGCTGGAGCAGCGGCAAATCAGAAAAATGTATCCTCTGTTTCCCGCGTCAGGAAGTGGGTGAGGCACCGGCCTGCTTCCACTCCTGCGTCGGCCGTATCCGTTATCTCGGAGTGCTGCTCTACGATGCCGATCAGATCGAAGCCACCGCGCTGAAGGCCGATGGTGAACTGCCCGCCGCCCAGCGTGAGATGATCCTCGACCCCTTCGATCCGCAGGTGATCGAAGCGGCACGTAAAGCGGGGCTGGCCGAGCAGGTGCTTGAGGCGGCCCGGCAATCGCCGGTCTACAAGTTCGTTAAAGAGTGGGGGATTGCTCTACCGCTACATCCCGAGTTCCGCACCCTGCCGATGCTCTTCTATGTGCCGCCGCTCTTGCCGCTGCTGTCGGTTGAGAACAACGGCACCCAGAAAATTTCCGATGATTTCTTCACCACCCTCGAACGGGCCAGATTGCCGTTGATGTATCTGGCCGGCCTGTTTGCCGGTGGTAATCAGGAAGAGGTCAAGGCGGTCTACCGGCGCCTGATCGCGGTCCGCCTGCAGCGCCGTGCACTCAGTGTCGGTGATCTGCCCGAGGAGGCGTTGTCGCAGGCACGAGAACTTGCCGGATTGGATGATGACGCTTTGACTGCCATCTATCGTATGACCAGCCTGACCCGGATCAAGGAACGGATCGTCATTCCGCCGATGCTGCGTGAACAGGCGGTCGAAGCCGGGATGGACCCCGAAGAGTACAAGCAGGGGATGGGTTTCGGCAGCCGCAAGGCCCCGAAACGACGGTGGTAATTATGGCGACGATGAACCTGGATCTCTGCCTCGGTTTCGGCGAACTGCTGAGCTATCCGGTCGAGCAGCACAAACCTCTGGCCGTTGACTGCTATCGGCAATTACAGCAGCAGGAGCCGGCTGCGGCTGCGGCCTTTGTGGAGTTCAGCAATTTTCTCGAACAGCAGGAGCTGCCACGGATCGAAGAGGTCTACACTGCGACCTTCGACCTGCAGGCGCTCTGTCACCCCTATGTCGGGTTTCAGCTGTGCGGTGAAAGCCAGGCGCGCACGATGTTCCTGATGAAACTGCAGGAACTCTACGCCGAACACGATTTTTCCGCCGGGACTGAACTGCCCGATCATTTGAGTGTGCTGCTGCGTTTCATCGGCAGCAGCGCCGATCCGGCGGGTAACCGAGACATCATTATCGATGCCCTGCTGCCGACGCTGGAAAAGCTTCTCAAAAGCATTGAAGCTCGGGACCAGCCCTATCGGCAGCTGCTCAGGGCGTTGCAGATCTACCTGACCACTACGGTTGAAACTGAACTGCCCGAGCAACAACGGCAGAAGGAGTTGTCCCATGGCTGATATGATCCTGTTCGGCGTCTTCCCCTATGTCGCAGTGGCACTGGCGATCAGTGTCGGAATTTACCGCTACGGGGTCGACCGTTATTCCTGGTCGTCACAATCGTCGCAGTTTCTGGAGAGTAAAACGCTCTTCTGGGGATCGGTTCCCTGGCACTACGCGATCCTGTTGATTCTGCTTGCCCACTTTCTGGCCTTTCTGGTTCCCTCCAGCTGGGGGGCGCTGCTCGGCTCGCCGTTGCGCCTGGTCTTTCTTGAAATCACCGGTATGGCCCTCGGCATCACCACCCTGATTGCGCTGGTGATCCTGATCTTCCGGCGTCTCGGTAACCCGCGCGTCAGCGCTGTGACCAGTAAGATCGACTGGCTGCTGCTCGTCGCCCTGCTGCTGCAGGTCGCGACCGGGGTCTATATTGCCATCAGTCTGCGCTGGGGTGGGGTCTGGTATGTGCATACCGTTTCACCCTGGCTCTGGTCACTGATCAAACTCGAGCCACAGACGAACTACTTGGCCGGCATGCCGGGAATCGTTCAGCTGCATGCGGTCAACGGGTTTTTTCTGGTAGCACTCTTCCCCTTTTCGCGCTTGGTGCATGTCGTCAGCGTACCGCTTGGTTATCTGGGACGTCCTTATCAAGTGGTGGTCTGGTACCGTCAGCGCAGTCGTCAAAACTGAGTCTATTTCCTCCGCTATCAGTTAAGGAGAGCAGCTATGAGCCAAGTCAAGGGCACCCCCTCCAGTGGCCTCTTCGGCGCCACCCTCGGCTTCTTTTTCGGCTTCGCCGCCGTCGCCCTGTTCGGGCCGACCGCCGGCAAGTTCAAGGCGGTGATGCCGCTCAGCCCGGCGCAGATCGGCCTGCTGGTCGCTGCCCCGGCACTTTCCGGATCTTTGCTACGCATCCCGTTTGCCGCCTGGGTCGATACCACTGGCGGGCGCAAACCGTTTCTGGTGCTGATGATGCTCTCTCTGCTCGGGATGCTCGGCCTGACCTTGGTGATATTCACCCGCTATCCGGATGGTATGACCGCCGATCTTTACCCGTTGTTACTGCTGCTCGGGGTCCTCTGCGGATGTGGAATCGCCACCTTCTCGGTTGGTATCGGTCAGGTCTCTTACTGGTTCCCCATGACCCAACAGGGGCAGGCCCTTGGCATTTATGCCGGGATCGGCAATCTGGCTCCGGGGATCTTCTCCTTTTTGCTGCCGCTGGCACTGACCAGTTGGAAGCTGGGAGGGTCCTATCTCGCCTGGCTGTTGTTTCTGGGGCTGGGGACCCTGCTCTATTTTATGGCCGGCCGTAATGCGCCTTACTTTCAGGCGATAGCTGGTGGCGAGAGTGAAGATCAGGCGCGGGAGACCGCGCATCAAAAGGGTCAGGAGTTGTTCCCGGCCGGGTCGCTGAAAGAAAGTCTCGGACATTCGGCGCGCACCTGGAAAACTTGGGTACTGGTCGCCATCTATTTTACCACCTTCGGTGGTTTCATCGCCATGACCGCCTGGTTGCCGGTCTACTGGACCAGTTATTTGAAAGTCTCGGCCGTGGCCGCCGGATTTCTGACTGCGCTTTATTCGATCCTTGCCTCCCTGATCCGTATCTACGGAGGACGGGTCGCCGATCGGCTCGGCGGTGAGGATACGGCCATTGGTTCGATGCTGATCATGCTGGTCGGGGCGCTGCTGATGAGTTTTTCCGCGTCGCTGCCGCTTTCTGTGCTCGGCGAAATTCTGATGGCCGTTGGCATGGGGGTCGGAAATGCCGCTGTTTTCAAACTGGTGCCGCAGGAAGTTCCGGATGCGGTCGGCGGCGCCGCCGGCTGGGTCGGTGGTCTTGGCGCCTTCGGCGGCTTTGCGATCCCGCCAATGCTCGGCGCCATGGCCAAGAGTCTCGGTGATGTCGGCTATGCACGCGGTTTCATTATCTTTGCGGTGTTGGCATTCGGTTCACTGCTGCTCTCCTGGTTACTGAAAAAAACCCATACACCACGGGCTCATAGGGCCTGAGATCGAAATATGTCTGCACGCAATCAAGGAAGGTAAACTGATGTCTATCAATCTGGACAAGTGGGATGTTGAGGACGAACAATTCTGGGAGTCCGAGGGAAAAAAAATTGCCAATCGTAACCTGTGGATCTCTATTCCCAGTCTGCTCTGCGGTTTTGCCGTGTGGCTCTACTGGGGAATCATTGCCGTGCAGATGCTCAACCTGGGCTATCCGTTCGACAAGTCCCAGCTGTTCACTCTCTCGGCGATTGCCGGTCTGACCGGGGCGACACTACGGATTCCCAGCTCTTTTTTGATCCGTATCGCCGGTGGCCGTAACACCATCTTCTTCACCACGGCTCTGCTGATATTGCCGGCGGTCGGTACCGGTATCGCCCTGCAGGATGTTAACACCCCGATAGAGGTTTACTATTTCCTCGCCCTGCTCTCCGGTTTCGGTGGTGGTAACTTTGCCTCGTCGATGTCCAATATCAGCTTTTTCTTTCCCAAAAAGGTTCAGGGAACCTCGCTGGGTTTAAATGCCGGGCTGGGTAATTTCGGTGTCACCACCATGCAGATCCTGATCCCGCTGGTGATGACCTTCGGCCTGTTCGGCGGGACTCCGCAGACCCTGATCAACACCAGCGGTACCCTGATCGGTAAAATCCCGGCCGGGACCGAGACCTATATTCAAAACGCCGGCTACGTCTGGTTGATTTTCCTCGTCCCGTTGGCCTTTCTCGGCTTCTTCGGCATGAACAACATCAAAACCAAAACGGTCACCCCCAACCTCAGTTCCGCCGGTAAATCGTTTGCCATGATTACCGGCCTGCTGCTGATTGCTTTTGTCACTTCAGTGGTCGGTCTATACCTGCTGTTGCCGCCTCCGGTCGGACTGGGCCTGCTGAGTAAATGGGTCGTGCTGCCATTGGTGATCGCCGCCACGGTTTTCGGTATGAAGTACCTGACCAGTGGCGGGTTACGCGAAAACCTTGACCGCCAATATCTGATATTCAAAAACAAGCATACCTGGGCCATGACCATCATCTACACCATGACCTTCGGTTCGTTTATCGGTTACTCGGCGGCTTTTGCGCTGTCGATCAAGGTCATCTTCGGCTTCTCGCATATCATGGTTGACGGCGTCATGACCCACAATACCATCAATCCAAACGGCCCCAGTGCGCTGATGTTTGCCTGGATGGGGCCCTTTATCGGTGCTTTGATCCGTCCGGTCGGTGGCAAGATCGCTGACAAACTCGGTGGTGCCATTGTCACCCAATGGGTTTCGATTGTGATGATCCTCTCGGCGCTGGGTTGTGCCTACTTCATGAAAGCGGCCTATGCCTCCGCTACGCCGGAAACATTTTTCGTTCCCTTTTTGATCCTGTTTATCGTGCTGTTCGCCGCGACCGGTGTCGGCAACGGCTCCACCTTCCGTTCGGTGGCGATCATCTTCAATGCCGAGCAGGCCGGGCCGGTGCTGGGCTGGACCTCGGCGGTTGCGGCCTATGGTGCGTTCATCATTCCCAAGGTCTTCGGTGAACAGATCAAGGCGACCACCCCGGAATACGCCCTTTACGGTTTTGCCATCTTTTACTTTGCCTGCCTGGTGCTGAACTGGTGGTTCTATACCCGGAAGAATGCCTATATTCAGAATCCGTAGACTGCAAAGTCACGGAAGATATCAAATGGACAGGTCGTTGCGATCTGTCCATTTTTTGTAACTATTCAGCGGCGCGATGGATGACCTCGGGGTGCCCACTCCGCCGCATGAACCCATCCATGGGGCTTGACTGTCGCCATCCAGGCGACAGACACCCTTGAAGTGGGCACCCCGAGGTCATCTGGCTGAATAGATTACCATTTTTTTTCACGAAATGAGGAATTCAGGCTTATTCCCCGTGCCATCGGGAGGGACGAGCATGGCGTGACGGGTTGCATTGTGGTCTGGCCTCCTCCTTCAGACGGTTTCAACGGAGCTGGGACAACTTGCTGAGTAAAATAAAACGGTTCTATCAAACAAGGGCTGATTGCCACCAGGTCGCCAGGAGCATCAGGAAACCTACCCCCAAGGGTTTTGACTCTCTTGGTGCTCCTGGAGCCTTGGTGGCTAACGACTTAGGTCCCAGTCTTTTTTTAGAAACCTTCTTTTGGGGTTATAGGTCCGAAATAAAAAGACCGGCCGGCAGTGAAGAGTTGCTGTGGGACGGCCTTTCTATTTTGTATTGGCGAGTTTAAATATTGACAAATTTTCCTTAAGATTTATTATCAATTATCCTGAGGGCCTTTTATCATGTTTTATCATGTCGAGTCGTTTTGTTGATTGTTCTTCGATATGGCATACCGCTGAACAAATTCCCGCGTAATGGAGAGATTTATGAACGCTTCGACAATAAACCAGTCCGGTTTTATTCCCCTCTCGCGTAAAATGCTTGTTCTGTTTTTACTTGTTGCCATCCTTGCTGGAGTTGCCAGCGCCTTTCTCTATAGTCGCCTGAATCAGATTAATCAGCACTGGACGACATTTGCTCAGGAAACAGCTCGCAAACAGTATCTGGTTTCGCAGCTGAAGTCTGAGTTTGGTTATGGCGGCGCAATCCACCTGTTCAAAAATTACGTGTTGCGTGGGCAGGATAAATATCTCACTCGCTTCGAGGCCGCTTATCAGCGAGCGCAGGCGGCGTTGAGGGAATATCGTGCCAAGGATACGACAGCTGAAGAGCTGGCCTATCTGAAAACCATTGAACGGACTTATGCCCTCTATGCCAAAAATCTGAAGATGACGGCTGAAAAATGGCGGGAGGGGCTGACGCCCAGAGAAATTGACAAGCTGGTCAAAATCGATGACGGTCCAGCACTTAAATCGTTTTCAGCTTTAGAGGAAAGCCTCTCACAGCAGGTTGAAAATGGCGAAACAGCCATTACCGGTCTCATTTCCTCGACACAGGCAGCCCTGATTGGACTGGCCATATTGTGCATGACCGGGATGGCGGTATTTTTCCTGCTCGTCAACAGAAATATCATTAAGCCGATCACTGAAACGGCAGAAAAATTCCAGGATCTGAATAACGGCAACCTGGATGCACGTCTCAATGTCCAGCGCCGCGATGAAATCGGTCTGTTGGCGAACAACTTTAATGATTTTGCAGAAACGCTTAAGGAAGAAGTTCTTTCCGCCTTTCAGCATCTGGCGGCTGGAGATTTTACTTTTAAAGCAAAAGGTTTGATTGGACAGCCGCTCGCCGAAGCCAACGCCGGGTTGACCCATGTTATGGCCACCGTCCAGTCTGCCAGCAACCAGATCTCCAGTGATACGCGGCTGGTTGCGGAAACCAGCTCTTCCCTGGCCAACGGGGCCACCCAGCAGGCCGCCGCCCTGGAAGAAATTTCCGCATCGATGACGCAGATGAACGAGCAGACCAGCAACAACGCGGAAAATGCGAAGACCGCAAATCAACTTTCAATCGATGCCAAACAGGCGGCGGAAAAGGGGAACCGGCACATGCAGGGGATGATCAGTGCCATGGACGAAATCAGTGAGTCCGGACAGAATATCAGCAAAATCATAAAGGTTATTGATGAGATCGCTTTCCAGACCAACCTTCTGGCTCTCAACGCTGCGGTTGAGGCTGCTCGGGCCGGACAGCATGGCAAGGGGTTCGCGGTGGTGGCTGAAGAGGTCCGCAATCTGGCCGCTCGCAGCGCCAAGGCCGCCCGGGAAACGACTGTTTTGATTGAAGGATCCGTGGGAAAAACCAAAAACGGGGCTCAGATTGCCAACCAGACAGCGGACGCTCTCTCGGAAATTGTCTCCGGGGTCACCAGGGTTTCAGATCTGGTCGCAGAGATTGCGACGGCCAGTAACGAACAATCCCAAGGGATTGCCCAGGTTAATGGCGGCCTGACCCAGCTGGAGAACGTTAATCAACAAGCCACCGCAAATGCTGAACAGTGTGCTGCCATTGCTGAGCAGCTTTTTTCACAGACCGCGGCCATGCAGCAGATGCTTTCCCGTTTCAAGGTTGATGCTGCTGTGGGAGTTGGTATGTCGCAACGCCCAACAGTGCAACCGGCGGCAAAACCAACAATTGCTGCCGCAACACGACAGGCACCGCCCCGCAGAGTTGAGCCGGTCTCCGGGCCCGCAACCGACAATTGGGGGCATATTTCACCGGCCAAGACAATCCAGCTTGATGATGACAATTTTGGTAAATACTAACAATTCAAACCGAATCATTTCCAGTCGTAATAATGGCTCGCCCTGAATCCGGGCGGGCCATCATTTCTTTCGGGGCTTCAGAGAAAGTCTAATCATCGTAGGCAGGCCTGTTGATGCGGTCGATACCATTATGCTGAAGGTCTCTCTGTCGCCGCAGGGGGGACCCCGAGGCCAGCCTGCTGAATAGTTACTCTGTTTCGATAATAACCGCCGGCGTCAAATGAATGTTTCGCCGGGTTTCTCGAAAATCTCTGTGAGACCGGTTCTTCTTGCCCGTTTGAATCCCCTATCTGCAATCAATGATCGTAAACAGTAACAAATCAAAGCCCTTGTTTCTGCATGACGGTAACGTTAACTGTATATGTTTAATATTATAGTAATGGCAATGTCTAATAATTAAATTGCATAAATAGAACCTTGTTATTTTGCTGTTTGTCTATCGATGTGCCGTTAGTCACATAAAGACGTGTTATATCAGCAGTGTAGTTAGTTGTATCTTCTGAGCAGCTATTGCGATATGTGGGATCAGGTGCCATTAATGATAAGATAGAATGGTGTTATGAAAATAGTTGACCTGAACGTAAAGACAATGTATTGCTGTGTCGACTGATATGATTTTGTATGAAAATGAGTGTTCTGTTGTGCCGTCAAGTGCAGCAGGTTGGATGGTTGGTTGAAACGCAGTTATTTTTAGACAAGAGGGAGAAATGATGAACAGGACATTAACATTGGTAATGGTGGCATGTTTGGTGCTGATATCGGCAGGGTCGGTGTCTGCTGCGGGTTTTGCCTTGATTGAGCAGAGTGT
This sequence comes from Deltaproteobacteria bacterium, assembly GCA_013152145.1. GTDB lineage: Bacteria > Desulfobacterota > Desulfuromonadia > Desulfuromonadales > Geopsychrobacteraceae > Malonomonas. Next base: position 2,263 of record JAADGW010000129.1, on the reverse strand, counting down.
CAGCGGGATGGGTAACGCCTACGCCGGTGGCGCGGCGGTCGCTGAGGACGCAACAACGATCTTTTTTAACCCGGCCGGGATGACCCGGTTGGACAAGCGTCAGGTGGTCTCCGGATTGCATCTGATCAAACCGTCTGCGAAGTACCGGGACAGCGGTTCAACAACGGTTCTCGGTGCCGCCTTGATCGGTGGTGATGGCGGCGATGGCGGTTCGCTTGCGGCCGCCCCCAATTTTTATTACGCCATGCCGTTGGAAAACGGTCTGGTTATCGGCGTCGGGGTTAACTCTCCGTTCGGACTGGCGACCAAGTATGACAGCGACTGGATCGGCCGCTATCATGGCATCGAGTCTGAAGTAAAGACGGTTAATGTCAACCCGTCGATTGCCTACAAATTCGGCGACATGCTCAGTGTCGGTGCTGGTGTTAACATTCAGTATCTGGAGGCAAAGCTGTCCAATGCCATCGATTTTGGGACATTGGATGCGGTTAGTTTTGGCGGTGCTTTCAGTCTGACACCGCAGGGTGATGACGGCTACGTGACCCTTAAGGGTGACAGCATTGCCTATGGTTACAACCTGGGAATTCTGCTGGAACTTTCTGAAGATTCCAGGATTGGACTGGCTTATCGTTCGAAGATCTCGCACAAGGTCGAGGGGGATGCGGATTTCACCAATTCGCCGGCCGGTATTGTTGCTGCTACCGGCGGTTGGTTTACCGATACGGACGTCAAGGCAACCGTCGAGTTGCCTTCCTCCTTTTCGATCAGTGCCTATCACAGATTCAATTCGACCGTGGCGATCATGGCGGACGCGACCCGGACCAACTGGAGCTCGTTCAAGGAGCTGCGCTTCGCATTTGCCAGCGGTCAGCCGGACGGCGTGACGACTGAAAGCTGGCAAGATTCCTGGCGCTATTCACTCGGCGCGACGATTACGCCGAATGATGTGATGACCGTTCGTCTCGGTGTTGCCTATGACGAAACACCGATTCCGGACAGTGCGCATCGTACGCCGCGGATTCCCGGCGCCGACCGGACCTGGGTTGCGCTGGGCATGGGTTATAAATTCAGCGACGCGATCAATCTTGATGTCGCCTACACCCATCTGTTCGTCAAGGATGCGGTCATCGACAAGGCCGCGACCGGCGAGGATGCGTTACGTGGGGCACTCACCGGGTCTTATGACTCTACCGTCGATATTGCCAGTGTGCAGCTGACGTACCGATTCTGATCTGTTTTACCGATAAATGCCCCCGGTCGCCCGGCCGGGGGTTTCTGTTTGTGCTTCCCTTTATTTGATTGAAATGTGGGGTAGAATTGCAAAAAGAAAATCAGTAGAAAAATGTTTTAAAGCTTATTGACGTAAACGTAAAAGTAATGTATTTTTCGACCAACTTGCCTTGAGAAGGTGCTGAGATGAAATCCATACCGTATCAATCGATTCCCGGGGTCATGAAGAGCGCTGCGAAGAAGTACGCGGCGCAACCGGCCGTCAGCTACAAAAAGGACGGCAGCTACGTCACCTTGAGCTATGAGCGCCTGTATCAGCGGGTGTTGATGGCGGCGCGCGGCCTGCGCAAGGCGGGCTTGCAGCCCGGAGATCGAGTGGCGATTCTTTCGGAGAATCGGGCCGGCTGGGTGATTGCCGTCGGTACGCAGGCGGCACGTGGCATAACTGTACCGATTTACGCGACCAATACCCCGGAACAGGTCGAGTACGTGATTAACCACTCCGGCGCAGAAATCATCTTTATCTCGAATCGTCTGCAATATGAAAAGCTGTTGGCGATTCGTGAAAAAATTCCCGGTATCCGGCACGTTTTTTCATTCGAACGGTTCCTCGGCAAGCCGGAGTTGCCGGTCTATACTCTCTATCAGTTGTCTGAGATTTCACATTCGTTGACCGTCGCTGAACAGCAGGAAATCGAAGCCGAGATCGAGCAGCTCGGACATGATGATCTGATCACGATTATCTATACGTCCGGTACGACCGGTGTGCCGAAAGGGGTGATGCTGACCCAGGCCAATATGTTGTTCGATGCTCACTACGGAGTTACCAAGCTTGGCGGGATGCAGCAGCGCGAAACTTTCCTCAGTTTTCTGCCGTTGAGCCATGTGCTGGAACGGACCGCTGGATATCACGCCGCGTTGATGAACGGCTGTCACATCGCTTTTGCTGAAAGTGTCGAAAAGGTGGTGGAGAATATCGCCGAGATCCGCCCGACAATGATGGTCAGTGTGCCGCGGTTGTTTGAAAAGATTT